>NZ_JAPCIY010000002.1:0-133014 GCF_027707645.1 Aeromonas sp. QDB30
GTGGTGTGTTTGGAGACAGCCAGTTTACCAGCACCCTGTCTGTCAACTTCCACTTCCCCAAGATCCCGCGAAGAACCACAATAAAGGCCCCCACCGCCTCAAGAGCGCGCCAAATCAGCCGCTATTATGAGTTCAACCCTGGTTCACACTTACGAGTCACCCTTATGTTCGCAAGCCTGACACTGAAACAGAAAATTCTGGCCACCGTCATCCTCGCCGTGGCCCTCTCCTGCCTGCTGGTGGGCTATTTCAGCCAGCGTTCTGCCCAGCAGCTGATCGAGGACCGCATGTTCGAGCAGGAGCTGCCCAACCTGACCCAGCGCATCGGCAAGGAGATCGAAAAGGATCTCACCTCGGTCGCCAATGCCGCCAGACAGCTTGCCAACGACCGCTTCGTGCTGGACTGGGTCGAGCGCGGCATGCCCAAGGAGCAGGAGTCCATCCTCATAAACCAGCTCAAGGACATGACGAGCCAGTATGGTCTGGTCACCGCCTCCTTCGCCGATCGTCAGAGTGCCGCCTACTACAACCAGGACGGTTTTCTGCGCATCCTGAACCACGAGCAGGACAACTGGTTCTATGACTACACCAAGAGCCGCCAGGATCTGATGCTTAGCATCTTTCGGGAGAGCAACGGCGAGGTGAAACTGTTCGTCAACTTCCAGCAACTCGACGGACGCGGCCTCGCCGGCCTCGCCAAATCCCTCGACAGCATGGTCAGCATGCTCGCCAACTTCCGCATCGGCGACAGCGGCTTCGTCTTCATGACAGACGGCAGCGGCAAGGTGAAGCTGCACCCCGACGCCGCCCGCATCGATCGGGACAACCTGACCCAGCTGGCCAGCGGCAGTAGCACCAACCTGCTCAACAAGCAGCCCTTTGCCGCCACCCATGCCGAGGTCGACGGCCAGCCAGTAATCCTGGCCAGCAGCTACATCCCCCTGCTCGACTGGTATCTGGTGGCCCAGGTGCCGGAGGCCGAGATTTATGCCGAACTGGACAGAGCGCGCCTGCACATGGTGCTGGTCAGCCTGGCCATCGCCGTCGGCATGGGGCTGCTCGGCGTTCTCCTGGCGGGCTCCGTGAGCCGCCCCCTCAACGAACTGGCCCGCCTGTTCCGCGAACTCGGCAGCGGTGATGGCGACCTCACCCATCGCCTCAAGGTCGATGGCCGTGACGAACTGGCCCAGGTGGCGACCGGCTTCAACAACTTTGTCGCCAAGATCCACGGCTCCATCGAACAGGTGGCGAGCAACTCCCGCCAGCTCGCCGCCACCGCCAACGAGGTGGCAGCCAAAGCCCAGCTCACCCAGCACAACTGCACCGCCCAGCGGGATCGCACCGTCCAGGTCGCCACCGCCATCCATGAGATGGGAGCCACCGTCAGCGAGATCGCCGGCAATGCATCCCTGGCAGCCGACGTCGCCAAGCAGGCCAACGAGCAGGCCGATGCGGGGGCCCAGGTCGTCGCCCAGGCCCGTCACGGCATCGTCGGCCTCTCCGGTGAAATCGAACAGGTCGCCGGGGTCATCGAGTCCCTGGCGAGCCAGACCGACTCCATCGGCAGCATCCTCGACACCATCCGCAGCATCTCGGAGCAGACCAACCTGCTGGCCCTCAACGCCGCCATCGAGGCCGCCCGTGCCGGCGAGCAGGGCCGTGGCTTCGCCGTGGTGGCCGACGAGGTGCGCAACCTCGCCAGCCGCTCCGCCGCCTCCACCGCCGAGATCCAGAGCATGATCAACAGCCTCCAGGAGCAGAGCGCCCGCGCCGTCAGCGCCATGGCCCAGGGCCGCAACCAGAGCCTGCGGGTGGTGACCCAGGCCGACGAGGCCAACGGCGCCCTCGACCAGATCACCGGACACATCACCCAGATCAGCGACATGAACATCCAGGTCGCCACCGCCACCGAAGAGCAGTCGAGCGTGGTGGGCGAACTCAACCGCAACGTGGAGGACATCAACCAGCTCACCATGGAGACCGCCGATATCGCCCATCACCTGACCGAGTCGAGCCGCAACCTGCAGCACCTCTCCGGCGAGCTCGACAAGCTGGTCGGCAACTTCCGCCTCTGAGCGTCCGGCACCTCTTCCTGACCCGCACCAGGGCGCTTCGGCGCCCTTCTTCATGACCACGGCAAGCCGTGACGCACGGGGGATACGTCGTCTCCCACCGCCCTGCCACATGCCTCATAATCAGGAAAACGCGAGGAGGTATGATGGGCAAGCTGGTCGTGATGATAGTGCTGGGGGGGCTGCTCAGTGCCTGCAGCAGCGGGCCCGTGCGGGTGCACGGGGCCGATGTGAGCGTGGACGATACCCGGATCCGGGTCAGCGACGGGGATCGCGGAGGCTACGGTACCTTCTGCCCACCGGGACAGGCCAAGAAGGGGCGCTGCTGACCGCTGGGTGCCGAAAGACAGACAACAAAAAGCCGCTCCATGGAGCGGCTTTTCTTATGAAACGGGCAGAAGATTATTTTTTCTTCTTGGCCTTGGCGTTCGGCAGGTCGGTGATGGAGCCTTCGAACACTTCGGCAGCCAGACCCACGGACTCGTGCAGAGTCGGGTGAGCGTGGATGGTCAGCGCGATGTCTTCGGCGTCGGCACCCATCTCGATGGCCAGACCGATTTCACCCAGCAGTTCACCGCCGTTGGTGCCCACGATGGCACCACCGATGACGCGGCCGCTCTCCTTGTCGAAGATCAGCTTGGTCATGCCGTCGGAGCAGTCGGACGCGATGGCGCGACCGGAAGCAGCCCACGGGAAGGTGGCGACTTCGAAGTTCAGACCCTGTTGCTTGGCTTCCTTCTCGGTCAGACCCACCCAGGCCATCTCAGGCTCGGTATAGGCGATGGACGGAATCACTTTCGGGTCGAAGTAGTGCTTCTTGCCGGCGATGACTTCGGCCGCCACGTGGCCTTCGTGTACACCCTTGTGGGCCAGCATGGGCTGACCGACGATGTCGCCGATGGCGTGGATGTGGGCCACGTTGGTACGCAGCTGCTTGTCGACTTCGATGAAACCGCGCTCGTTGACGGCAACACCGGCCTTCTCGGCATCCAGCATCTTGCCGTTCGGCACACGGCCTACGGCAACCAGCACGTTGTCGTAGCGAACCGGCTCGGCCGGGGCGTGCTTACCTTCGTAGGAGACGTACAGGCCGTCTTCACGGGCTTCAACGGCGGTGACCTTGGTCTCCAGCATGATGTTGAATTTCTTGGCAACGCGCTTGGTGTAGATCTTGACGATGTCTTTGTCGGCAGCCGGTACCAGCTGGTCGGCAAATTCCACCACGTCGATCTCGGAACCCAGGGAGGAGTACACGGTACCCATCTCCAGACCGATGATGCCGCCACCGATGACCAGCAGCTTGCCAGGAACGGTCGTCAGTTCCAGCGCATCGGTAGAGTCCCATACGCGGGGGTCGTCATGGGGGATGAACGGCAGCTTCACCGGACGGGAACCGGCGGCGATGATGGCGTTGTCGAAGGTGACGGTGGTCTTGCCGTCGGCGCCTTCCACTTCCAGCGTGTTCGGACCGGTGAACTTGCCGAAGCCGTTCACGACTTGGACTTTACGCATCTTGGCCATGCCAGCCAGACCGCCGGTCAGCTGGTTGATGACCTTCTCTTTCCACAGACGCACCTTGTCGATGTCGGTCTGCGGGGCACCGAAGACGATGCCGTGCTCGGCCAGCGCCTTGGCTTCTTCAATGACTTTGGCGACGTGCAGCAGTGCCTTGGACGGGATGCAACCCACGTTCAGGCAGACGCCACCCAGGGTGGAGTAACGCTCGACGATAATGGTATCCAGACCCAAGTCAGCCGCACGGAAGGCAGCGGAATAACCGGCAGGGCCAGCACCCAGTACTACGACCTGGGTTTTGATTTCTTTACTCATCATGACCTCTTTGTCGTTCTTATATCCCCGGACAGCACAGTCTTATGCCAAACAAGGCCGCTGCAGCCGTGAAAAAAACGGGGCAAGTTTACAATCCTGTTAACGAAATGAGAAGCAAAAAGGGCGGGCTCTGGGCCCGCCCTCTCACTTACAGGACCAGTCGACGAATGTCGGACAACACACCACTCAGGGTGGTGATGAAGCGGGCACCGTCGGCGCCATCGATGACGCGGTGGTCGTAGCTCAGAGCCAGCGGCAGCATCAGGCGCGGCACGAACTCTTTACCGTTCCACTTCGGCTTCATCTCGGACTTGGAGACGCCCAGGATGGCCACTTCCGGCGCGTTGACGATCGGGGTAAAGCTGGTACCGCCGATGCCACCCAGGCTGGAGATGGTGAAGCAACCGCCCTGCATGTCGGCAGCGGTCAGCTTGCCGGCACGGGCCTTCTTGGAGATCTCGGCCAGATCGCGGGACAGCTCGTGGATGCCCTTCTTGTTGACGTCGCGAACCACCGGAACCACCAGACCGTTGGGGGTATCCACCGCCACACCGATGTGGATGTACTTCTTCATGATCAGCTTGCTGCCGTCTTCGGACAGGGCGCTGCAGAAGCGCGGATGGGCTTCCAGGGCCTTGGCGGCCGCCTTCAGGATGAACACCAGCGGGGTGATCTTCACGTCCAGCTTCTGCTTCTCGGCCAGGATGTTCTGCTCTTTGCGGAACGCTTCCAGATCCGTGGTATCGGCTTCGTCGAACTGGGTGACGTGGGGGATCATGGCCCAGTTGCGGTGCAGGGCAGGACCGGAGATCTTCTGGATACGGGTCAGCTCCAGCTCTTCGACAGGGCCAAACTTGCTGAAATCAACCTTCGGCCAGGCCACGACGCTCATGCCGTTGCCAGTGCCGGTGCCGGCAGCCGGAGCGGACTCGGCGCGCTTGACCGCATCCTTCACGTAAGCCTGCACGTCTTCTTTGACGATGCGACCCTTGCGACCGGAGGCTTTCACCTTGGCCAGGTTGACACCGAACTCGCGCGCCAGACGGCGTACAGCCGGGGAGGCGTGGACATAGGCGTCGTTGGCGACGAAATCGGAGGCGGCAGCAGCCTGGGCAACCGGCGCAGGAGCGGCGGCAGCCGGAGCGGCAGCAACAGGCGCTGCGGCAGGAGCCGGAGCAGCCACGGCAGCCGGAGCGGCACCCGCCACTTCGAATACCATGATCAGGGAACCGGTGGAGACCTTGTCACCCGCCTTCACCTTGATCTCCTTGACCACACCGGCGAACGGCGCAGGCACTTCCATGGAGGCCTTGTCGCCTTCCACGGTGATCAGGGACTGGTCGGCTTCAACCTTGTCACCCACGGCGACCATGATTTCGGTCACTTCCACTTCGTCACCGCCGATGTCCGGCACGTTGACGTCCTTGGCACCGGCGGCAACCGGAGCAGCGGCAGCCACGGGGGCAGCAGCAGGAGCCGGCGCAGCAACAGCGGCCGGGGCTGCGCCCGCCACTTCGAAGACCATCACCAGGGAGCCGGTAGAAACCTTGGCGCCGGCGGCAACCTTGATCTCGACCACGCGACCGGCGAACGGTGCCGGCACTTCCATGGAGGCCTTGTCACCTTCCACGGCGATGATGGACTGGTCGGCTTCAACCATGTCGCCCACGGCAACCATGATCTCAGTTACTTCGACTTCGTCACCACCGATGTCCGGCACGTTGACGTCCTGGCGAGCGGCAGCAGCAGGAGCGGCGGCCGGCGCGGCAGCAACCGGGGCAGCAGCCTGGGCCGGAGCCGGTGCGGCAGCACCCTCGGCTTCGAAGACCATGATCTGGGAACCGGTGGCAACCTTGTCGCCCACCTTGATCAGGATCTCTTTGACGATACCGGCGGCCGGAGCCGGGACTTCCATGGAGGCCTTGTCACCTTCCACGGCGATCAGGGACTGGTCCAGCTCGACCTTGTCACCCACGGCCACCATGATCTCGGTGACTTCAACTTCATCGGCACCGATATCCGGCACCATAATCTGTTTGGACATTGCGCTTTATCCTCTTGCGTGCATCCGCGTGGCTGCCTGAGCATCACCACGCGCATCCCGCGTTATCCGTTTAAACCCAGGCAAGGTCGCGCCGGATACCCGGCGCGACACTCAATCCTCTTACGCGTACAGCGGGTTGACCTTGTCGGCATCGATGCCGTACTTGGCGATGGCTTCGGCCACAACCTGCTTGTCTACCTCGCCGCGCTTGGCCAGTTCGGTCAGGGCAGCAACCACTACGTAGAACTCGTTCACTTCGAAGTGACGACGCAGGTTGGCACGGCTGTCGGAGCGGCCGTAACCGTCGGTACCCAGGACACGGTAGTTCTCGGTCGGAACGAAGGCACGCACCTGATCGGCGAAGGACTTCATGTAGTCGGTCGCAGCGATGGTGGCTTCGGAACCCAGTACCTGAGCGATGTAGGGCACACGCGCTTCGGCGGTCGGGTGCAGCATGTTCCAGCGATCCGCGTCCTGACCGTCACGAGCCAGTTCGTTGAAGGAGGTGACGCTGAACACGTCGGAACCCACGCCGTACTCGCTGGCCAGGATCTGGGCGGCAGTGCGCACGTGACCCAGGATGGAACCACAACCCAGCAGCTGAACTTTCGCCTTGGCACCGGCGATGGATTCCAGCTTGTAGATACCCTTGCGGATGCCTTCCTCGGCGCCTTCCGGCATGGCCGGCATGGCATAGTTCTCGTTCAGGGTGGTGATGTAGTAGAACACGTTCTCCGGGTTCTCACCGTACATGCGGCGCAGGCCGTCCTGTACGATCACCGCCACTTCATAGGCGTAGGACGGATCGTAGGAGATGCAGTTCGGGATGGTGTTCGCCAGGATGTGGCTGTGACCATCTTCGTGCTGCAGACCTTCGCCGTTCAGGGTAGTACGACCGGAGGTCGCACCCAGCAGGAAGCCACGGGCTTGCTGGTCACCGGCTGCCCACGCCATGTCGCCGATCCGCTGGAAGCCGAACATGGAGTAGTAGATGTAGAACGGGATCATCGGGCAGTCGTTGGTGCTGTAAGAGGTGGCAGCAGCCAGCCAGGAGGACATGGCGCCCAGCTCGTTGATACCGTCTTGCAGAACCTGACCCTGCTTGTCTTCCTTGTAGTAGGAGACGATGTCGCGGTCTTGCGGGGTGTACTGCTGACCGTGCGGGCTGTAGATACCGATCTGGCGGAACAGGCCTTCCATACCAAAGGTACGGGCTTCGTCAGCCAGGATCGGGACGATGCGCTTGCCGATGGACTTGTCTTTCAGCATCACGTTCAGGGAACGCACGAACGCCATGGTGGTGGAGATTTCGCGCGCCTGTTCACCCAGCAGCGGACCGAAGGCATCCAGCGCCGGGATTTCCAGCTTGGTGGTGCTCTCGCGCAGACGGGTCGGTACATAGCCCTTCAGTGCGGCACGGCGGGCGTGCAGGTACTTGTGCTCTTCGGTACCCTCTTCGATCTTCAGGTACGGCAGGTTTTCCAGCTGCTCGTCGGTGACCGGCAGGTTGAAACGATCGCGCAGGTGACGCACGGAGCCCAGATCCATCTTTTTGACCTGGTGAGCGATGTTCTTGCCTTCGGCCGCTTCGCCCATGCCATAGCCCTTGATGGTCTTGGCCAGGATCACGGTCGGCTTGCCCTTGGTCTGTGCAGCCTTGGAGAAGGCGGCGAACAGTTTGCGGGGGTCGTGACCACCGCGGTTCAGGGCGAAGATCTCCTCGTCGGTCATGTCTTTGACCAGCGCGGCGGTTTCCGGGTAACGGTTGAAGAAGTGCTCGCGCACGTAGGCACCGTCACGGGACTTCATGGTCTGGTAGTCACCGTCCACGGTCTCGTTCATCAGCTGGATCAGCTTGCCGGAAGTGTCTTTCTTCAGCAGCTCATCCCACTTGCGACCCCAGATGACCTTGGTCACGTCCCAGCCAGCGCCGGCGAACAGGCCTTCCAGCTCGTTGATGACCTTGCCGTTGCCGACAACCGGACCATCCAGACGCTGCAGGTTGCAGTTGACCACGAACACCAGGTTGTCGAGCTTTTCACGCACGGCAACAGTCAGGGCACCCTTGGCTTCCGGCTCGTCCATCTCGCCGTCACCCAGGAAGGCGTAAACGGTCTGCTCGGAGCAATCCTTGATGCCACGGTCGGTCAGGTACTTCAGGAAACGCGCCTGATAGATGGCGGCGATGGGGCCCAGACCCATGGAAACGGTCGGGAACTGCCAGAATTCCGGCATCAGTTTCGGGTGCGGGTAGGAAGGGATACCCTTGCCATCCACTTCCTGACGGAAGTTGTCCAGCTGCTCTTCGGTCAGGCGACCTTCGGCGAATGCACGGGCGTAGATGCCCGGGGAGATGTGACCCTGGAAGTAGACCAGATCGCCACCGTCCTTCTCGTTGCGGGCACGGAAGAAGTGGTTGTAGCAGACTTCATAGATGGTCGCGGAAGAAGCGAAGGAAGACATGTGACCACCCAGGTCCAGGTCTTTCTTGGAGGCGCGCAGCACGATCATCATGGCGTTCCAGCGGATGATGGCGCGAATGCGGCGTTCCATTTCCAGGTCGCCCGGGTAAGCCGGTTCGTCGCTGGACGGGATGGTGTTGATGTAGTCGCGGTTTGCCTTGGCAGCCACGTCCACACCGCTTGCGCGGGCTTTCTCGGCCAACTGTTCAAGGATGAACTGAGCGCGTTGCGGACCCTCTTCACGCAGCAGGGATTCCAGAGAGGCAAGCCACTCCAGCGTTTCTATCGGGTCCACATCGTTCTTCAGGATATCAGACATGGCTGGTTCCTATGTTGTTGTGATTGCACGGCATTGCACGGCGAAGGGCGCAAGCATTCGACAATTAAGAAAGCCTTGTGGGATTAGTTTTCCTGCTGACGGATCCGACGCATGGATCGCTGGATCCGGCTGTCTTCCCTCTGCATATCCAACAAGGTGTCCTCGATAAAGGCCAGGTGCTCATGACAAGCAGCCCTGGCCCGCTCCGGAGCCCCCGACAGGATAGCCTCGATCAGGCTCGCACGATGGCGACGGATCTTGGCGACCACTCCCGGACGGCGATTCAAAATTTCGTTATTGCGTAAAATGTTCTGCTCGAGCATGGGGCCCATGGCCCGCAACAGGTGCAGCAGCACCACGTTGTGGGAGGCCTCGGCCACGGCCAGATAGAACTGGGTCACGGCGGCCGATTCGACCACCAGCGAGCCTTGCTGGCCGGCTTCTTCGATGGCGGCTTGCGCCAGGCGAATCCGTTCGAAATCAGCCTCGGTGCCCCGCAGCGCAGCATAGTAGGCACAGATGCCTTCCAGCGCGTGACGAAACTCCAGCAGGTCGTACTGGGCTTCCGGGTGAGTGCTGAGCAGTTCGAACAGGGGGTCGGCGATCCCCTTGCTCAGGGCATTTTGTACGTAAGTGCCACCGCCCTGACGACGATACAAGAGTCCTCTCGCTTCCAGGCGCTGGATGGCTTCGCGCAAGGAAGGGCGCGACACCTGAAACTGGATGGCGAGTTCCCGCTCGGGCGGCAACTTCTGGCCCGGCTGCAGGCTGCCTTCCAGAATCATGCTTTCCAGCTCGGCGACAATGGCGTCGGCCAGCTTGGGCTGAGTTATCTTGATATAGGGCATGAGGCTACTTTGTTAAATTGGTATTACCAATTTTATGGTTGGGGCGAAAATTAGCAGAGGACTTGAAAAAAGTCCACCCAAAAGATGATCTGAATCAAGAAGCTCGGTTGCCACTTTGGGGGTAAAAACGCGGAATCATGATATAGCTCATAGAAAATGGTCTGACCAATATTTGTGAGCTTGCTCACCGATAACATTTATTCAACAGCATGAAAAATGGCTTGCCAGACAAGGCAAGCCATTGATTCTAAAAACACAAAATAATTTTTAGATTTTTCACTCAAAGTGAAGCTTTTCCCGATAGCGAGGCCATTCGAAACTGTCACCCGGATCCGTCTTGCGGCCCGGCGCGATGTCGCAGTGGCCGACAATACGGTCCGCCGTGATGGCGGGATAACGGTGAACAATCGCCCGGCTGAGGTCCGACAGCACCTCGTATTGCTTGTCGCTGTAGGGAAGCTCGTCGGTCCCTTCCAGTTCGATCCCGATGGAAAAATCGTTGCACGCCTCCCTCCCCTCCCAGCTCGAGACTCCCGCATGCCATGCCCTGGCGCCAAAAGGCACGTACTGTACCAGTTCCCCATCGCGGCGGATCAGGCAGTGGGCCGAGACCCTCAGTTGGTGAATACCGGCGAAATAGGGGTGAGCACCGGGATCGAGGCGCCCCAGAAACAGATCGTCGATAAAGGGGCCACCAAACTGCCCGGGGGGCAGGCTGATGCCGTGTATCACCAGCAAGGAGACATCCTCCGGGCTGAGCCTCTCATTGTGATGGGGGGAAGGCACCTTGCGGGCCTGCTCGCACCATCCTTCACGATCGATGGAAAACAGGGTTGTGGGTTGTGTCATCGTCTGCTCGACTCACAAATGGAAGCGATGTGCCTCTGGCGGGATGGGAAAACTGGGAACAAGTCTCTGAATTCATGGATAACGCTATGTTAGGCTGAGCCATTCACTCGCGCGATATGGGACACACTATGCACCCGATGGCACGCCGTCTCTGGCTGCTCGCCTGGCTCTCGCTGCTGGGTCTGCTGACCCTCTACTTTCATGGCCGTGAACAACCGTCGGTGACCGCCAGCGGCGATCTGCTGCTCAGGGCCGATGCCAGCGGCCATTATCGTCTGGAGGGTGCCATCAACGACCAGCCGGTGCAACTGCTGCTGGACACAGGAGCAACCCGGGTGACCATACCGAGCCAGGTGGCCGCCCGGCTCGGCCTCGTCGCCACGGGCCGCAGCCGTGTCAACACGGCAGCCGGAGAGATCCAGGTCGAAACCGGCCGGATCGAAAGTCTGGCGATGGGTCCGCTGACCCTGTACGATTTGTCCGTCTTTATCAATCCGGCTGCCGACGGGGAGGAGATCCTGGTGGGCATGAATGCCCTGGGCAGGCTGGAATTGCGCCAGAAAGACAGGCAATTGCTTCTCAGACCCTTGCAGGAATAAGGCATGTTACAACAGGACATCCGCCGCGCCGTGCGCGCCGCACTTCTCGAAGACTTGGGCGATGCCCTCACCGCGCTGGATCAACCGGATGCCAGCGCCGACATCACGGCCCAGCTGATCCCGGCCGATCGCATCTCGACCGCGCGAGTCATCACCCGCGAGGCGGGCGTCTTCTGCGGCCAGCCCTGGGTCGACGAGGTGTTTGCCCAGCTCGGTGGCGAAGTGAAGGTCGAGTGGAAAGTGCAAGATGGTGAACGCCTTGCCCCCAATCAGGAGCTGTTCCGCCTCCATGGCCCCGCCCGCGTGCTGCTGACTGGCGAGCGCAATGCGCTGAACTTCGTGCAGACCCTGAGTGGCGTCGCCACCCTCACCGCCCGCTATGTGGCCGAGCTGGAAGGCACCGACTGCCGCCTGCTCGACACCCGCAAGACACTGCCGGGCCTGCGCAGTGCACAGAAATATGCCGTCACCTGCGGTGGTGGCAAGAACCACCGTATCGGGCTGTTCGATGCCTATCTCATCAAGGAGAACCACATCCTGGCCTGCGGGGGCATTCAGGAAGCCATCGCCCAGGCGCGTCACCTCAACCCGGGCAAACCGGTAGAAGTGGAGGTCGAATCGCTGGCCGAACTGGAACTGGCTCTGGCGGCCGAGGCCGACATCGTGATGCTGGACAACTTCGACATCCCCATGATGCAGGAAGCCGTTCGCCTCAATCAGGGCAGAGCCAAGCTGGAAGTCTCCGGCAACGTCACCCTCGATACCCTTGCCGGATACGCCGCGACCGGGATCGACTTCATCTCGGTGGGAGCGCTGACCAAGCATGTGCGGGCACTGGATCTCTCCATGCGCTTTGTCGCGGCTTGAGCAAGCCCCATCCGTTGCTCGTGCCCAAAATATTACAGGGCTCGAAACTTGCAAAAGGCGCCATCGGCGCCTTTTCTTTATGCAGGATCCCACGACATAAGGAGTGTGAAGATGGGCCCTCCCGCCTCATGACAAGTGCCAATGGAAGCCATTTAATCTTTGATTTTTCTACACATTTCACTAAATGACATAAAAGTGGCTAACAAGGTCCCCGCCTCTGTTGCCAACCCGAAGCGCTCGGATAAGATGCTGGAGTGTGGATAGATTTCCACCGGCACTTCTCAGGAACCATGGAAAAAAGGATATTTGACATGAACAGAGACATGAAGAAACAGTCGGGCTTTACCCTTATTGAATTGATGATAGTGGTCGCGATCGTCGCCATCCTGGCAGCCATTGCAATGCCGGCCTATCAGACCTATACCAAAAAAGCCAAAATGACCGAGCTAGTAGCCGCAACGGGATCACTAAAAACCTCTGCAGAAATATGTACTCAAGCAGGGACTGGCTGTAATGGTTTCGCTAGCCCATCAGGTGCAGTTGGTAACGTTACGCTCACAGCAACCAGTTCAGCTAGCGCCCCTCAATATACAATTCAGGCAGATCCAAAGGATGGCACTGTGTTATCTCCTTTAGCTGATGATGACGAATATATCCTCGAGGGGACAGTAAGTGGTGGTGTCGTTCTTTGGGCAGGAAAGTGCGAAAAAGGCGCTACCGCTCAGACTGATTACTGCCCTAACTAATGACCTCTAGCCTCAATAGCGGCCTGGCCACCAGCCTGGCCGCTTCTTCCCTCCTCAGTGAGCCAGACTCACAGCGCTATCTGAGCCAGGCCAGGGCGCAGCGCAAGCCCTTTGTCACCTTCCTGATTGAAAACGACATCCTCGACAGCAAAGCCCTCGCCGATTTCTGCGAGCTGGAATATGGGGTACCTCTGCTGGATCTTGCCGCCTTCGACTTGGCCGAGATCCCACAGAAGTACCTCAATCAGAAGCTGATTGAAAAGCACCATGTGCTGCCTATCTACACGCAAGGCCACACCCTCTATATCGCCATGTCGGACCCGACCAATGTGTCGGCTCTGGAAGATTTTGGCTTCAGCTTCGGCCTGCATACAGAAGCCCTGCTGGTTGAAGAGAGCAAGCTGACCGCCGCCATCGGCAAGCTGATGGAGAGCGAGCAGGATACCCTGGGCATGGATCATATCGACGAGGCCGAGATCTCCGAACTCGAGGTCTCCGACGAGAGTTCCCGCCTCGACGAGAGCGTCAACACCGCGGACGATGACGCCCCCATCGTCAAATACATCCACAAGATCATGATGGATGCCATCAAGCGCGGGGCCTCCGACCTGCATTTCGAACCCTACGAGACCAAGTACCGGATCCGCTTTCGGGTAGACGGCATACTGCACGAAGTCGCCACGCCGCCGGTCAACCTGGCCAACCGCTTCGCGGCTCGCCTCAAGGTGATGGCGCGGCTCGACATTGCCGAACGGCGCCTGCCCCAGGATGGCCGGATCAAGCTCAAGATCTCACGCAACAGATCCATGGACATGCGGGTCAACACCCTGCCCACCATGTGGGGCGAAAAGATCGTGATCCGGTTGCTGGACTCCTCGGCCGCCCGGCTCAATATCGATCAGCTCGGCTTTGACGACCGGCAGAAGACGCAATACCTGCACGCCCTCTCCAAACCTCAGGGCATGATCCTGGTGACCGGCCCGACGGGGTCAGGCAAGACGGTGTCACTCTATACCGGCCTCAACATCCTCAACACCAGCGAGGTCAATATCTCCACCGCCGAAGATCCGGTCGAGATCAACCTGCCCGGCGTCAACCAGGTGCAGATCAATCCCAAAGCAGGGCTCACCTTCGCCAGCGCCCTGCGCTCCTTCCTGCGCCAAGATCCCGACATCGTTATGGTAGGGGAGATACGGGATCTGGAAACCGCCGAGATCGCCATCAAGGCCGCCCAGACCGGTCACCTGGTGCTCTCCACCCTGCACACCAACTCGGCGGCAGAAACGCTTACCCGGATGATGAACATGGGGGTGCCGGCCTTCAACATCGCCTCTTCGGTCACCCTCATCATGGCCCAGCGCCTTGCCCGCAAACTCTGCGATCACTGCAAGGCGCCGGAAGTGGTGCCGGAAGCCGAGTTGCTGGAGCTGGGCTTCACCCAGCAGCAACTGGCCGCCGGGTTGCGGCTGTTCAAGCCCGTGGGATGCAAGGAGTGCTCGGGAGGCTACAGAGGCCGGGTCGGCATCTATGAGATCATGCTGATGTCCGACAACATCGCCAAACTCATCATGCAGGGAGCCAACTCGCTGCAGATTGCCGCAATAGCCCAAAAGGAAGGGATGCGCACCCTGCGCACATCCGGCCTCGAGAAAGCGCGTCTTGGCGTCACCAGTCTGGCCGAAATCAACAGGATCACCACCAACTGAGTTCGCAGTGCCCGAGTCATCTCGCCGGGTGAAGCCGCTGTAATCACCCCGATGACCTTCTTCAAGCCAAGATGAGCCGGACAGGCAGCAGCATCCGGCCACCGTCGCCCAATTGCAGGATGCAGTGATGGCCACATTAGCTCAAAAACGCAACGCACCGAAAAAAGTCTTCTCCTACCGCTGGCACGGCGTCAACCGCAAGGGACAGAAGGTCTCCGGCGAGCTGCAAGCCGACAGCATCACCACCGTCAAGGCCGAGCTGCGCAAGCAGGGCGTCAACGTCACCAGGGTCAGCAAGCAGAGCCAGGGGCTCTTCTCCAAGGGCGGCGCCAAGATCAAGCCGATGGACATCGCCGTCATCTCCCGCCAGATCACTACCATGCTCTCCGCCGGCGTGCCTCTGGTGCAGAGTCTTCAGATCATTGCTCGCGGCCACGAGAAAGCGGCGGTGCGCGAGCTCATCGGCCAGATCGCCGCCGATGTGGAAACAGGCACCCCGCTCTCGGAGGCGTTGCGCCGCCATCCTCGCCACTTCGACGACCTCTATTGCGACCTGGTCGAGGCCGGGGAGCAATCCGGTGCCCTGGAGACCATCTACGACCGTATCGCCATCTACCGCGAGAAGAACGAAGCCCTCAAATCCAAGATCAAGAAGGCCATGTTCTATCCGTCCATGGTCATTCTGGTGGCCATCGTCGTCACCTCCATCCTGCTGCTCTTCGTCATTCCCCAGTTCGAGGATATCTTCAAGAGCTTCGGTGCCGAGCTGCCCGCCTTTACCCGGTTCGTCATCGCCATCTCCCGCTTTATGCAGGAGTGGTGGTACGCCATCTTTGGCGGCGCTGCTCTCGCCGTCTTCCTCTATGTGCGGGCCTGGCGAAAATCCCAGAAGGTCAGGGACAACACGGACAAGTTCATCCTCACCATTCCCGTGGTGGGCAACATACTGCACAAGGCGGCCATGGCCCGTTTTGCCCGCACCCTCTCCACCACCTTCTCCGCCGGTATCCCGCTGGTGGATGCCCTGGTCTCGGCGGCCGGAGCATCCGGCAACTATGTCTATCGCACTGCGACCATGGCCATTCGCAACGAGGTGGTGGCCGGCATGCAGATCAACGTCGCCATGCGCACCGTGGATCTTTTCCCCGACATGGTGACCCAGATGGTGATGATCGGTGAGGAATCCGGCGCCATCGACGACATGCTCTCCAAGGTCGCCGCCATTTTCGAACAGGAGGTGGACGACATGGTCGACGGCCTCACCAGCCTGCTCGAACCCATCATCATGGTGGTGCTCGGGGTGCTGGTCGGCGGCATGGTAGTAGCCATGTACCTCCCCATTTTCAAGCTGGGCTCTGTGATACACTGACCACCTCGACAGAGGGCCGGGCGGTGCATTTCCCCCGGCCATCTGTCATCCCCGTTCCCGACACAAGCGATTGATCTATGGTGCCTTTGATCGAACTGGCCCAGGGCTTGCCCTGGCTCTATCTCTCCTTGATTTTCCTTTTCTCCCTGATGGTGGGCAGCTTCCTGAACGTGGTGATCCATCGCCTGCCCATCATGATGGAGCGGGCCTGGCATGCCGAATACAGCGACTATTTCGGTGACGGTGAAGAGACTCCTCCTGCAACCGGACGATACAACCTCATGGTACCTCGCTCCCGCTGCCCCCACTGCGACCACCCCATAGGGGCGCTGGAGAACATTCCCCTGCTGAGCTGGCTATGGCTCAGGGGGCGCTGCCGCAACTGCCACGCCCCCATTTCGGCTCGCTATCCCCTGGTCGAGCTGCTCACCGCCCTGCTGTCGGTCTCGGTAGCAGCCGCGCTTGCCCCCGGCTGGGGCACTCTTGCCGCTTTGTTGCTCACCTGGACATTGGTCGCACTGACCTTCATCGACCTGGACAAGATGCTCTTGCCGGATCAGCTCACCCTGCCCCTGCTCTGGGGTGGCCTGCTGTTCAATCTGGCGGGCGGTTTCGTGCCCCTGGCCGATGCGGTGGTCGGCGCCATGGCGGGCTATCTGGTGCTCTGGAGCCTCTACTGGGCCTTCAAGCTGCTGACCGGCAAGGAAGGGATGGGCTACGGCGACTTCAAACTGCTGGCGGCGCTGGGAGCCTGGCTGGGATGGCAAGCCTTGCCCATCGTGCTGCTGCTCTCTTCGCTGGCGGGCGCCATCATCGGCATCGGTCTCATCCTGCTGCGCAACCACCACCAGGGCAAACCCATTCCCTTTGGCCCTTATCTCGCCATCGCGGGCTGGATAACGCTGCTGTGGGGCGATAGCATCACCCGCTGGTATCTTGATGTCGTGCTCTAGCAAAAGGATCTCTGACCCATGTATGTAGTCGCAATCACAGGGGGAATCGGCAGCGGCAAGACCACGGTTGCCAACCGCTTTGCCGAGCTGGGCATCGAGGTGGTGGATGCGGACATCATCGCCCGCGAGGTAGTGGAGCCCGGCACCCCTGCTCTGGCTGCCATCGCCGCCCATTTTGGCCCGGATGTCGTTGCCCCCGATGGCCAGCTCGATCGCCGCCGGCTGCGAGAGCGGATCTTCACCGACTCACAGGCCAAGGAGTGGCTCAATGCCCTGCTCCATCCCCTCATCCGCAGCGAGATGCTGCGCCAGTGTGCGGCAACCCGCTCCCCCTACTGCCTGCTGGTCGTCCCCTTGCTGGTGGAAAACAGGCTCACTTCCCTCGCCGATCGGGTACTGGTGATCGATGTGGACGAAGCGACGCAAATCAAGCGTACCTGCCGCCGCGATGGCGTCAGTCGGGAACAGGCCCAGGCGATACTGGCGTCCCAGGCGAGCCGCAGCGAGCGCCTGGCGATGGCCGACGACGTCCTGGACAACCAGAGTGGTACGAGTGAGACCATCGGGCAGCGAATTTTCGCCCTGCACCAGACATATCTGGCATTTGTCTCTCAACAAGCCCACCAACTGTGAGTACACTAGGCCGGTTTATGGCTGGCCAGGATTAGGCATGATTTACGATTTTCCCCTCAATGAAAAAAGCCGGACCTATCTTCGTCTGGAGTCCCTGTTTTCCCAGATCCGCGACAATCTGGAGAGTGACCAGTCCTGGGCACATATCGCCTTCTTCAAGGGGTTGTTCGATTTGCAGGAGTTGCTGGAGCGTGGTGACCTGCGCGCCGATCTCATCAAGGATCTGGAGCGCCTCGGCCAACGCCTGAGCCACTGGGCCAGTCTGCCTGACGTCGATCTCGAGCAGATCCAGCGGATGCAGCAGGAGAGTACCCAGCTCTCCCGCAACCTGCTGAACTCCCCGCGCCCCGGCGCCCGTCTGAAAGAGGATCGCCTGCTCGGCTCCATTCGTCAGCGCTTCTCCATTCCGGGTGGTCTGTGCGCCTTCGATGTGCCGCAACTGCACCACTGGCTGGCGAACCCGGCCGTCACCCGCCACCAGCAGATGCAGCAATGGCTGAGTGACATCACCCTGCTGATGAACGCCATCTCCCTGTTGCTGCGCCTGTGGCGCGAGTCGGGCAACTTCAGCGACCAGGTGGCCACCAACGGCTTCTTCCAGGATACCGCCGAAGGGGCTGAACTGATCCGCATCCGTCTGGCGGGCACCCAGCCCTGCTATCCGACCCTGAGCGGCCACAAGAACCGCTTCGCCCTGCGCTTCCTGCCGACGACGGAACAGCAGATCGGCGACGTCTCTTTTCAGCTCGCCTGTTGTTGAGGAGCGCCCCATGGTGACCAAGGTAAAGTGCCCGACCTGTCAGAGCGAGATCGAATGGGGTCCGCAGAGCCCGTTTCGCCCCTTCTGCAGCAAGCGCTGCCAGCTGATCGACCTCGGCGAGTGGGCGGATGAACAGAAGCGTATCCCGGGCGAGATCAACCCGGATCTGCTGCCCGACCCGGAACAGGGCGATCCCTGGCAATAAACACTTCACGATCAAAAAAGGGCCCTCAGGCCCTTTTTCGTTGGTATCGATCCTTTCAGGCAAGCGAGGCCTGCAACCGCGCGACGATGGGGCCGTTGGCATCCGGGAAGCGGTATTCGTGCAGCGAGGCCAGTGGCACCCAGCGGCACTCCTGCCCCTCCTTGCCAAAGGGCTCGCCGTGGAAGCGGGTCACCTTCCAGATATCCAGCAAGACCTGCTTGTCGGGGTAGTCGTGGTGCAGCTCCATGAAGGGGGCGCAGTCCTGTACCCGGATCCCTATCTCTTCCCACAATTCCCTGTCCAGCGCGGTGAGCAGATCCTCCCCCGACTCCACCTTGCCACCGGGAAACTCCCAGCGATCCCCCTGATGGCGATCGGCTGAGCGTTTGGCGATGAAGATATCGCCCCGTTCGTTCTCGATGACGCCCACCGCCACCCAGATCCGTTTCTTCTGTTCCATCATTGTCCTCAGCGTAAACACGGCAAACGGGCGATCCAGGGGGCAAGCCGAATGGCCTGCTGATCCCCCCGGGCCCTGAAGAGATCCTGCCCGACATGCTCATTGCCCGGCGGCGCAACCTGCGGCCAGGGCACCGCACCGGGCGGAGTGAAACAACGATCGTGTACCCGCGCGCTCTGGCGCAGATAGCGCCATAAACAGTCTCGCAAGAACCACTGGTCGATGTTCGGTGTTTCCATGGTACTGGGCTGATAGCTCGCCATCAGCGGCGCAAGGGGAGGCAGCACACCGGCCACACCGCCCCACATGCCGGCCAGCACCAGATCGGTGTGGCTCCACCAGTCACGCATGATATGGAACCAGCGCCCCGATGCAAGCCAGTCATCGACCGAAAGCCGCTCCCGCAGATTCAGCACGGAGTCCGCATCGCGCACAAGAAAGCGCCCCACTCCGGGATCATTGGCGACCTGGAAGCGCCAGCAGAGGCGCTGACGCTGGGATTGGCCATCGGGCTGCACCTTTATCTCGGCGCCATGTTCTTGCAGGCAGGCCAGAAACCCCTGAGGGACACTGCCATCCACATAAAAACGCACCCGCCAGCCCGGATAGAGGTAAGCTGCGGCCAGCACATTGTCGAGCGCTCCCCGCAAATAGCGGGGCTGTACTCCCCACAAGGAGAAGGCGATGACTGCCTGCTTCTCCCCCTGCTCCGCGAGCCAGTCATCCGGCCCCTCTGCCGGCAGCACCCACCCCGCGACAGGCTGCGAGACGGCCTCATCCTTGAGAGTCAGGGCACGGGTTCCCGCTTGTGCCGCTTCTTCATGGCGTCCTAGCTTGGCAAGGGAAGTGCAAAGCCCGTCATGGACCAGATAATCATCCGGCTCGCGCCGCACCAGTTCGACCAGGTGCATCACGGCCCGCTCATGTTGTTCGGAGCGCGAGAGGCAGACACAGAGATTGCGCAGCACCTCAGTGTTATCGGGCGCGGACCGGTACGCCAGCGTCAGCACCTGGGCCGCCGAGGCGGGATCGCCGGACAAAAAGAGGTAATAGGCAAACTGCAGTTGCAGGGGAACAGATTTGTTCGTCTCTGCGTTCAGCCTGCTCAGCACACAACGGATCGCCTCCTGGCGTCTCTCCTGCAGCCAGTGCCCATGTGCCTCCCCATCCCATCCCGCCGGCAATCTGCTCATCGTCCCCTCCTTGGTCCGAAAATGAATACACCGCCCGGAGGCGGTGTATTCATCATGGCAGGGTGTCAGGTCAGCTGACCGTGACAGTGCTTGTATTTTTTACCCGAACCACAGGGGCAGGGATCGTTGCGCCCGATCTTCTGCTCGTCGCGCACGAAGGTGGTATGGCCCTCGGCCCCACCCGTATCCTCGTCAGCCAGCTGGTTTTCGGCCGTGGCATGGGTGTAGGTACGGGGAGCGGCTTCGGCCTGCTGGCGCTGCTGCTCTTCCATCGCCTCCACATCCCGCTCCTGCACCTGTACCCGGCTCAGGATGCTGACCACGTCGCGCTTGAGGGTCTCCAACATCTGGGTGAACAGATCGAAGGATTCGCGCTTGTACTCCTGCTTGGGGTTCTTCTGGGCGTAGCCGCGCAGATGGATGCCCTGGCGCAGGTGATCCATGGCCGCCAGGTGCTCCTTCCACAGACCATCCAGCGTTTGCAGCATCACCGCCTTCTCGAAGTTGCGCAGCACCTCCTTGCCGACCAGCTCTTCCTTGTGGGCATAGAGCTTGGTGGCTTCATCCAGGATGCGTTCGCGCAGCTTCTCTTCATACAGCTTGTCGTCTTCCGCCAGCCACTGCTGCAGCGGCAGATCCAGGGCGAAATCGGACTTCAGACGCGCTTCCAGACCCGGCACGTCCCACATCTCTTCCAGGGACTGGGGCGGGATGTACTCATCGATGATGGCGCCGTAGACGTCGTCACGGATGACGTGAATGGTCTCGGAGATGTCGTTGGTGTCCAGCAGTTCGTTGCGCTGCTCGTAGACCACCTTGCGCTGATCGTTGGCCACGTCGTCAAACTCGAGCAGGTTTTTACGGATGTCGAAGTTGCGACCTTCCACCTTGCGCTGGGCATTCTCGATGGCCTTGGTCACCCAGGGATGCTCGATGGCCTCGCCCTCTTCCATGCCCAGCTTCTTCATCATGCCGGTCACGCGGTCGGAGGCGAAGATCCGCATCAGGGTATCTTCCATGGAGAGGTAGAAGCGGGAGGAACCCGGATCACCCTGACGACCGGAACGGCCGCGCAGCTGGTTGTCGATACGGCGGGATTCGTGACGCTCGGTACCGATGATGTGCAGGCCACCGGCCGCCAGTACTTCGTCATGACGCACCTGCCAGGCCGCTTTCAGCTCGGCAATCTGCTCGCTTGACGGGTTTTCCAGCTGGGCGATCTCCGCCTGCCAGTTGCCGCCCAGCACGATGTCGGTACCACGACCGGCCATGTTGGTGGCGATGGTGACGGCGCCGGTCTGGCCGGCCTGGGCGACGATCTCCGCTTCCATGGCGTGGAACTTGGCGTTCAGTACCTTGTGCGGGATATTTTCCTTGGTCAGGATGCCGGAGAGCAGCTCGGAGTTCTCGATGGAGACGGTACCGACCAGCACGGGCTGGCCGCGCTTCACGCACTCGCGAATGTCCTGCACGATGGCCGCGTATTTCTCCTGGGCGGTCAGGTAGACGAGATCGCCCATGTCCTTGCGCACCATCGGCTTGTTGGTCGGGATGACCACGGTATCCAGGCCATAGATCTGCTGGAATTCAAAGGCTTCGGTATCCGCAGTACCGGTCATGCCCGCCAGCTTGTCGTACAGACGGAAGTAGTTCTGGAAGGTGATGGAGGCCAGGGTCTGGTTCTCGTTCTGGATCTTGACCCCTTCCTTCGCCTCAACCGCCTGGTGCAGACCGTCTGACCAGCGACGACCCGGCATGGTGCGGCCGGTGTGCTCGTCGACGATGACGATCTCGTCCTTCTGGACGATATAGTCGACGTTGCGCTCGAACAGGGTGTGCGCGCGCAGGCCGGCATTGACGTGATGCAGCAGGCTGATGTTGGTGGCGGAGAACAGGGAGTCATCCTCGGCCAGCAGTCCCTCTTTCTTGAGCAGCTCTTCCACGAAGATCTGGCCGTTCTCGGTCAGCAGCGCCTGGCGGTTCTTTTCGTCCACCGTGTAGTGGCCGTCGCCGGTGTACTCCTCGGAGTCTTCCTTGTCCTGCTTGACCAGCAGGGGGATCAACTTGTTGATCTGGGTGTACATGGCGGAGCTGTCTTCCGCCGGACCGGAGATGATGAGCGGGGTGCGGGCTTCATCGATGAGCACCGAGTCCACCTCATCCACCAGCGCGTAGTTGAGCGGACGCTGTACACGCTGCTCCGGCGAGAATGCCATGTTGTCGCGCAGGTAGTCGAAACCGAATTCGTTGTTGGTACCGTAGGTGATGTCGGCAGCGTAGGCATCGCGCTTCTGGGACGCATCCATGCCGGGCACGTTGCAGTCCACCGTCATGCCGAGGAAGGCGAACAGCGGGCGGTTGGCTTCCGCATCACGCTTGGCCAGATAGTCGTTCACCGTCACGACGTGCACACCGCGGCCGGTCAGGGCGTTCAGGTAGGCCGGCAGGGTGGCCGTCAGGGTTTTACCTTCACCTGTCTTCATTTCGGCGATGCGGTTGGAGTTCAGCACCATGCCGCCGATCAGCTGGACGTCGAAGTGACGCATGCCGAACACACGGCGGGAGGCTTCACGGACGGTGGCGAACGCCTCCGGCAGCAACTGCTCCAGTGTTTCGCCCTGCTCCAGACGTTGACGGTACTCGGCGGTCTTCGCCTGCAGTTCCTGATCGGACAGTGCCTCGAACTGAGGCTCCATCGCATTGATTTGTTTTACAATTTTGCGCAAAGCCTTGAGCGTTCTGTCATTCCGGCTGCCGATAATCTTGGTGAGCAGTGTGCTAATCATGGGTACCAACTGTTTTGGTTATATAAGCGTTCCGTCACTGGAACCTGAAGAAAAAACCTAACCCCGTCTGGCATTCAGAAAGCGCGCGGGGTTGACCTGACGACCATCTTTCAACACTTCGTAATGCAAATGAACTCCGGTTGCACGACCGGTTCGCCCCATCAGGGCAATCTTCTGGCCCTCATCGACCAGGGTGCCCACATCCACCAGTAACTTGGAATTGTGGGCATAGCGGGTGACCAGACCATTGCCATGGTCAATCTCCACCATGTTGCCAAACTCCGGATGGCGCCCCGCCCAGCTGACAATCCCCTTGCCTGTCGCCAGGATGGGGGTGCCGGGCCTGCCGCGGAAATCCACCCCTTTGTGCATCTTGGCGCGACCGTTGAACGGATCGACCCGCCCACCGAAACCGGAGGAGATCCAGACACGCTCCTGCTTGACCGGTGAGCCGGGGATGAAACCCGCATCGGTGATATGGTGGTTCATGATGAAGGATTCAAGTACCGACAGCTGTTCTTCGCGGCTGCTGAGCTGACGGCTGAGGTGTTCCATGGAATCTTGCAGTTCACCCAGGCTGACTTCCAGGTCTGCATCGTAGGAAGGGCCGCCCATCGGGGGCAGCTCCTTGAAGTTGAACTCCTCGGGATCGAGGTCCGCCTTCTCGGTCAGGCGCTCGCCGAGGGCGTTGAGGCGACCAAGTTGTCCCTGCATGGTGCCCACCTGGGCGGCCAGCATGGCAAGCTGTTCGCGGGCTTCATCGGCCCCTTGCGTGGATTTTTGCTGCTGCGCCAGGGTCAGCGCCACTTCCAGCGCCTCCATTTTCTGCTGCCAGCTCTGCCAGAGCCAGCCGCCCCCCAAGGCCAATACAGTGAAGAGAATACCGCCGACCCAGGCCAGCCGTTGTTTGGGTAAGTGCAACCTGCGGCGCTGCTTACCGTGGAGGATCAGGGTAATACTCATAGAAATCTGTCTTCTCGGTCAGGTGAGGCCAAAGGCCTGCACGGGCAATAAAACCGGGAGATAATCGGTATTAAAGGATGGAATAAACAAATGACAGGACGTCGGTGCGGAGAGATGACCGACGTCCTGTTGCACAGCTATCAGGCCAGAACCAGACCGTTGTCGTAGTAAGCGATAGGCGCTTTGTCGCCCTCACCCTCGAAGGTCACCAGTTCCCAGGCCTCCTGCTGGGCCAGCAGGGCACGCAGCAGCTTGTTGTTCAGGGCATGGCCCGTCTTGTAGGCACGGAATTCACCGATGATACTGCGATTGCACATGTACAGATCGCCGATGGCATCCAGCATCTTGTGCTTCACGAACTCGTCTTCGTAGCGCAGACCATCTTCGTTCAGCACCCGGTAGTCATCCAGCACCACGGCGTTTTCCAGGCTGCCGCCCAGTGCCAGGTTCTGGGAACGCAGGTACTCGATATCACGCATGAAGCCGAAGGTACGGGCACGGCTGATCTCTTTCACGAAGGAGCTGCCGGAGAAGTCCAGCACGCAACGCTGGTTGCGGCCTTCAAACACCGGATGCTGGAAATCGATCTCGAGATCCATCTTGAAGCCGTTGCGATAGGGGTGGAATTCCGCCCACTTGTCGCCGTCTTCAACCCGGATGCTCTGCTTGATCCGCACGAACTGCTTGGGCGCGTTCTGTTCACGAATACCCACTTCCTGCAGCAGATAGATGAACGGATGCGCACTGCCGTCCATTACCGGGATCTCGGGGGCATCAACCTCGACATAGAGGTTGTCGATGCCCATCCCGGCCAGAGCGGCAGACAGATGTTCGATGGTCGACACGCGAACACCGGCTTCGTTCACCAGAGCGGTACAAAGCACAGTATCACGCACCTGATCGGCGTTGGCTGGCAGCGCGACCACAGGATTCAGATCGGTACGCAAGTAAACGATCCCTGTGTTAACAGGCGCCGGACGGAACGTCATAGTGACTTTCCGGCCCGAATGCAGGCCCACACCGGTGGCCTGGACACTCGTTTTCAAGGTTCTTTGTCTAATCATGGGCGTATCCGCTTTAACAGCTCAAATTCCTGACCAGATGGTCGTTGCCGGGCCATCTTAGCACAATCCTTAAGCAACAAACAAACCAGAGCCATCAGAGGCTTAGTCTGCCTGCTTGCGCAGGAACGCAGGAATATCGAGATAATCCGGTTCGCGACGAGCTTGCGGCTCGGCGTTCACCACCTTGGCCGGGGCCTCTTCCATCACGCGAGACTGCAGGGCTTCGCTGATCAGGGGCTGACGGGCCGGACGCTCTTGAACCATGTTGTTCTTGACCAGAGTGATGTCGGGCTTGCGCTCGGCACCGATACCGGTCGCCACTACGGTAACGCGCAGTTCGTCGTGCATTTCCGGGTCGATTACGGTACCCACCACCACGGTGGCGTTCTCGGACGCGAAGGCCTTGACCGCGTTACCCACGGTCTCGAACTCTTCGATGGTCATGTCCATGCCAGCAGTGATGTTGACCAGGATGCCGCGGGCACCGGCCAGATCCACGTCTTCCAGCAGCGGGCTGGAGATGGCCTTCTCGGCCGCTTCTTCGGCACGGTCGTCACCGGAGGCGGAGCCGGTACCCATCATGGCGGTACCCATCTCGCGCATCACGGTACGCACGTCCGCGAAGTCGACGTTGATGAGGCCCGGGCGGGTGATCAGCTCGGCGATGCCCTGTACTGCACCCAGCAGAACGTCGTTGGCCGCCTTGAAGGCGTCCAGCAGGGAGATGCCGCGACCCAGCACCTTCAGCAACTTGTCGTTGGGGATGGTGATCAGTGAGTCGACGTTCTTGGAGAGCTCTTCGATGCCGTGAGCGGCGAAGCCCATCCGCTTCTTCCCTTCGAAGGAGAACGGTTTGGTCACGACGGCAACGGTCAGGATACCCATCTCGCGGGCCACTTCGGCCACGATCGGGGCAGCACCTGTACCAGTACCACCACCCATGCCGGCAGCGATGAACACCATGTCGGAACCGGTCAGCAGCTCGCGCAGCGCTTCCCTGTCTTCCATGGCGGCGTCACGACCCACTTCCGGGTTGGCCCCGGCACCCAGACCCTTGGTGATGCCACCGCCGATCTGCAAGGTGGTATTGGCACTGGAGTTGCGCAGTGCCTGGGCGTCGGTGTTCACGGTGATGAACTCGACACCTTCGATGTTTTGACGAACCATGTGCTCGACTGCGTTGCCGCCGCCGCCACCCACACCTATCACCTTGATGACGGCTTCGTCAGTGTGGCTATCCATAAATTCAAACATGTTGTCTCTCCGCTTTATTTGCCTGACTCAGCAAAATCTTTAGAACTCGCCACGCAACCAGTTGCTGACCCGTTTGACCAGCCCACCTACGCTTGCCTTGGCGGCATATTCCTTGTTACTGCCGGTGGATTGGTTGGTGCGGCCGTACTGCAACAACCCGACCGCAGTCGAGTACACCGGTGCCTGTACGTAGTCACTCAATCCCCGGATATTCATGGGCTCGCCCACCCGGACCTGGCTCTGGAAGATCTGCTCTGCGCACTCCACAATGCCTTCGATCTGGGCCGCGCCACCGGTCAAGACCACACCGGCGGCCAGCTGATGCTTGACCCCCTGTGCCTTCAATTCGCTCTGCACCCGCACCAGCTCGTCATTCACCATGGAGAGCAACTCGGTGTAACGGGGTTCAATCACTTCCGCCAGTGTCTGCCGTTGCAGGCTGCGCGCCGGGCGACCGCCGACACTGGGCACTTCGATATTGTCTTCCTTGCTGACCAGGCGGCCGAGGGCACAGCCATAGCGCACCTTGATCGCCTCCGCATCCAGCGGCGGCGTGCCGAAGGCATAGGCGATGTCGCTGGTCACCGTGCTGCCCGCATAGGGAATCACCTTGGTGTGGCGCAGGGCGCCGCCGGTAAACAGCGACATGTCCATGGTGCCACCACCGATGTCCACCACGCAGACACCAAGCTCCTTCTCGTCTTCGGTCAGCACGGCGTAGCTGGAGGCCAGGGCGGAGAAGATCAGCTGATCCACCCGCAGACCCACCTTCTCAACGCACTTCTCGATGTTGCGCGCCATGTCGTTGTGGCAGGTGATGAGATGCACCTTGGCTGCCATCCGCACGCCGGAGAGGCCGACCGGGTTCTTGATCCCTTCCTGATAGTCGATGGCGAACTCCTGGGGCAGCACGTGCAGCACCCGGAGCTCGTCAGACAACCGCACCGACTTGGCGGTGTGGATGACGTTGTCCACATCCTCCTGGGTCACCTCTTCGTCGGAGATGGGCACCATGCCGGTCTCGTTGCGGCAATCGATGTGCTTGCCGGACAGCCCCAGATAGACAGAACTGATCTGGCAGTCTGCCATCATCTCGGCCTCTTCCACCGCGCGGCGCAGGGACTTGACCACGGAGTCGAGGTCATTGACCCCGCCCTTCTCCATACCGCGAGAAGCGTGGCTGCCCATGCCGATGACATTGAGTTCGCCATCAGGCAATACTTCGCCAACCAGTACCGCCACCTTGGTCGTGCCGATATCCAGTCCGACAATCAAATTTCTATCTGCGGTGTTGGTCATTCACTTTCTCTTCGCTTTTCTTCCAGCCAACTGCCATCCCGGTGTCGTATCGAAGATCCACGTAAGCAACCCGCTCACGGGGCTCGATGACCGGAAAGGCATCGATAAACCGCTGCAGACGAAGCGCGATATCCGAGCGCCCCACAAACAGCTGAATGTTGCCATCCAGGGTCAGTTCCCAGGCATGGCGGGGGGTCAGATTCACCCCCAGCAACTTGTATCCCTTGGCCGCCAGCAGCGTTTCGTACTGATGGCTGGCTTCCAGCACCTTGGCGGCCTGATCATCGGGCCCGGACAACTGCATCAGGGGCTTCTTCACCCTGTCCGGGGCACTGAATACCTCACCCTTGGTGTTGACGAAGCCGTTGCCGTTCCAGCGAGCCGCCACATCCTGTTCCGTGAGATAGACCTTTATCTTGTTCGGCCACTTCTTTCGTACCGAGACCTGGGCCACCCAGGGCAGAGCGTTCAGACGCGCCTGCAATTCGTTCACATCCAGCTCGAAGAAGTTGCGAAGTTCGGCACCATCCAGCACGGCAGCACGCAACTCATCGGCCTTCAAATATTCGTGTTGCCCCTGCAGCAACAGCTCGCTCATGGGCAACCGACTGGCATCCGTCAGCCAGTCTTTAACATCCAGCGCAGTCTGGTAGAACCCCCACATGACCAGGATGAAAAATGCCACCCCGGCGATGAAGCCCCCCTTGGTGCGCCCTTGTGCCCTTGCCTCCACCCGATCGATCCCCGTAAAACGCGCCATGCCGGCCACTTGCAGACCGGTTCGCCATTATATAGGCCTCGGCTTGGCGGTCAAAATACTCATTGGGCCCTCAGGCACCGGATTTCATGCTATCCACGCTCAATTTCATCTCGCCGAGACGACGGGCCAGCGCACCGACGTTACCCGCCCCCTGGGTCAATACCAGATCCCCCTCGCCAATCAGGTCGGCCAGCACCGCGGGCACATCATCCGGCGTTGCGACAAAGATGGGCTCCAGGGTGCCGCGGGAGCGGATGGAACGGCACAAGGCACGGCCATCGGCACCGGGGATGGGCTCCTCACCGGCGGCATAGACCTCCAGCATCACCAGCACGTCCACCTTGGAGAGCACGTCCGCGAAATCTTCGTAGAGATCCCGGGTCCGGCTGTAGCGGTGCGGCTGGAACACCATCACCAGCCGCTTCTCGGGCCAGCCGGCACGAGCGGCGTTGATGGTCACCTTCACTTCGCTCGGGTGATGGCCGTAATCGTCCACCAGCATGGCCTTGCCACGGCCGGTTTCAAACTCGCCATATTGCTGGAAGCGGCGCCCCACCCCTTCAAACTTGGAAAGTGCCTGGATGATGGCCTCGTCGCCGATGCCGTCTTCGGTTGCCACCGCGATGGCGGCGGCGGCGTTGAGGGCGTTGTGGATACCGGGCAGGTTGAGAGTCACCTCCAGCTCACCCGCCCCTGCACGGCGCACCCGGAAGCGGCTGCGATTGCTGGTCTGCACGAAGTCCAGCACCTGCACATCGGCATCATCGCTCAGACCGTAGGTGAGGGTAGGACGGGCGATCTCCGGCAGCATACCGCGGATCACGGGGTCATCCACGCACACCACGGCCAGGCCGTAGAACGGCAGGTTGTGCAGGAAATCGATGAAGGTGGCCTTCAACCTGGAGAAATCGCCGCCATAGGTATCCATGTGATCCGCTTCAATGTTGGTCACGATGGAGACCATGGGTTGCAGATGCAGGAAGGAGGCGTCGCTCTCGTCCGCCTCGGCAATCAGATAACGGCTGCTGCCCAGGCGGGCATTGGTGCCGGCGCTGTTGAGCAGACCGCCGATGACGAAGGTGGGGTCGCGATCCGCCTCTGCATAGATGCTCGCCACCAGACTGGTGGTGGTGGTCTTGCCGTGGGTCCCGGCGATGGCGATACCGTGACGGAAGCGCATCAGTTCCGCCAGCATTTCGGCGCGGCGCACCACGGGAATACGCAGCTCGCGGGCAGCCAGCAGTTCGGGGTTGTCCTGCTTGATGGCGGTGGAAACCACCACCACGCTGGCACCGTCCACATGCTCGGCACTGTGACCGACAAAGATGTGTGCGCCCAAAGAGGCCAGGCGTTCGGTCACCCCGTTGCGGGCCAGATCCGAGCCGGTCACCTGATACCCTTCATTGGCAAGCACTTCCGCAATACCGCCCATACCGGCGCCACCGATGCCGATGAAGTGGATGCGACGCACGCGGCGCATTTCGGGGATAACGGTACGCAGTTTTGCCAGTTCAACCTTGGTCATAGTTCTTTCTCAATTCGCGGCCACAGGCCACTTTCATTCGGTGACACATGTATTCGAGGAGCGGGTGGGTGGCTTTGGCCAGCACCCCGTCCGTCAATCTCGTTCGACTCACCCTGTCGCGAGCCGTTTGCACTCATCGGCAACCCGTTCGGCGGCATCGATGATGGCGACCCGGCGCGCGGCCTGGGCCATGTTCAACAGGGTTTCCCTGCGCCCGGCGAGCCAGGAGAGACGGGCGGCCAGCGCCGCCGGCGTCAGCTCGGACTGGGGCAGGAACTCGGCCGCACCGCCGTCGACCAGGGTCAGGGCGTTGCGGGTCTGGTGATCGTCCACCGCATGGGGCAGGGGCACGAAGATGGCGGCCACACCGGCGGCGGCCACTTCGGAGACGGTCAATGCGCCGGCGCGGCACACCACCAGGTCCGCCCAGGCATAGGCATCCGCCATGTCCTTGATAAATTCACTCACCTCGGCCTCGACCCCCAGCCCGGCATAGGAAGCAGCCACGGCCTCCCCGTTGCCCTTGCCGCACTGGTGACGCACCTCGATGGGCACACCGGCAGCTGCAACCGCAGGAGGCACCTGCTCGTTGAGGACCCGGGCCCCCAGGCTGCCACCGACCACAAGCAGGCGCAGAGGATCGCTGCTGCTGCGCAGTTGGGGATCCGGCAGCGCCACCACCTCGGGGCGCACCGGGTTGCCCACCACGGCGGTACGGACATTGGGGGCGAAGGCACCGGGGAAGGCCATCAGTACCCGCCTGGCGATACGGGCCAGCAGCTTGTTGGTCAGGCCGGCGGCGGCATTCTGCTCGTGCAGCAGCAGCGGAATGCCGGACAGCCAGGCGGCCACGCCACCCGGGCCGGAGGCGAAGCCCCCCATGCCCAGCACCACATCGGGCTGGATGGTCTTGAGCACCTGGCGGGCCTGCAGCACGGATTTGATGACACAGTAGGGCGCCGCGAGCAGACGCTTGATGCCGTTGCCACGCACCCCCTGGATGTCGATGAAGGAGATGGGATAACCATGGGCAGGCACCAGCTCCGCCTCCATCCGGTCGGCAGTGCCGAGCCAGTGGATGGTCCAGCCCTGGGCCTTGAGGCGATCGGCGACGGCCAGGCCGGGGAACACATGGCCCCCGGTACCACCCGCCATCACCAGTAACGTCTTGCTCACGCAACCTCCCGCACGCGCGCCTGGGCACTCGCCTGGCGCAACTCGAAATCGATACGAATCAACATGCTCACCGCCACCATCATGATGATGAGACTGGAGCCGCCATAACTGACCAGCGGCAGGGTCAGCCCCTTGGTAGGCATCATGCCGCTGGCGGCACCGACGTTGACGAAAGTCTGGAAACTGAACCAGATGCCGATGCCGATGGCCAGATAACCTTCATAGAGCCGCTCGGCCACCAGCGCCTGGTGACCCAGCTTGAGCGCCTTCACCGCCAGCGCAAAAATCAGGAAGAGTGCGCCAAGCACCCCCACGTAGCCCAGCTCTTCGCCCAGAATGGCGAACACGAAGTCGGTGTGGGCTTCCGGCAGGTACTCCATCTTCTGGATGGAGTTGCCGAGCCCCTCGCCAAACCAGCTCCCCCGACCAAAGGCCATCAGGGACTGGGTCAGCTGATAGCCGCTGCCAAAGGGATCGGCCCAGGGGTCGAGGAAAGAGGTCACCCGCCGCATCCGGTAGGGCTCCGCGATGATCAGGGTCACCACGGCGCTCACCCCCACCAGGATGAGACCGATGAACTGCACCAGCCGGGCACCGGCCAGGAACAGCATCCCGAGGGAGGTGACGAACATCACCACCACTGACCCGAGATCCGGCTGGGCCAGCAGCAGGATGGCCACCACGAACAGCACCGCCATGGGTTTCATGAAACCGATGAAGCGTTCGCGCACCTCGCTCTGGCGGCGCACCAGATAGCCCGCCAGATAGACGAACAGCGCCAGCTTGCCGAACTCAGCCGGCTGCAAGTTGAAGGGGCCAAGCGGCAGCCAGCGTACCGAACCGTTGACGCTGCGGCCCACCAGCAACACCATCACCAGCAGCACGATGGCCAGCAACAACATGGGGCCGTTGTAGTGCTGCCAGCGTGCCATGGGTACCTGCAACACGAACCAGGAGATACCCAGCGCCATCACCAGGAACATGCCGTGGCGCTTCACGAACATGAAGGGATCGTTGTTGATGGCGATCCCCTCAGGAATGGAAGCTGACGCCACTATCACCAGCCCGACGCCCATCAGGGCGAGAGCCAGTACCACCAGCTGCCGATCGTAGAGACCGGCGGGGCGCGCCGGTAGCAACCAGCGCTGCAAGAATCCCGCAACCACGCGCAGGGCGTTCATAAGCCCATCACCAGTTCGGTGAAGCGATCGCCGCGCGCTTCAAAGGATTTGAACTGATCCAGGCTCGCGCAGGCCGGCGCCAGCAGCACCCAGTCACCGGGCCTGGCATCGACCGCCGCCTTGGCGACAGCAGCGTCAAGATCGGCAACCCGCTCGGTCTGTTCGCCCAAGGCCAGCAGCACCTCGGCATCCTGGCCAAAGCAGTACATGTGATCGATCTGGCTGCCGAGCAGGGCCTGCACCGGGCCGAAGTCCTGCCCCTTGCCTTGGCCACCGGCCAGCAGCAGCAGGCGGCCCTTGACCGCTTCACGTACCCCGGCCACGGCGGCCAGGGTCGCCCCCACGTTGGTGGCCTTGGAGTCGTTGATCCAGCGCACCCCATTTACCTCCCGCACGAAGCGGGCACGGTGAGGCAGGCCTTCAAAGCGGCGCAGCACGGCAAGTTGTGCCTCGCGGGGAATGCCCACCGCATCGCACAGGGCCATGGCCGCCAGGGCATTGGCCTGGTTGTGGGCACCCACTATCTTCATCTCGTCCACCGCCAGGAGCGGCTCGCCGTGCAAGGTCAGCCAGTGACGGCCCTCCAGCTCGCAGCGACCGTAGCCGTTGCAGTCGAGGCCGAAACTCTGCCACACCTGACCCACATCGGGCAGGGTCTGGGGATCGTCGCGATTGATCAGGATGTGCTGGGAGTGCTGATGGATCTCCATCTTGGCGGCGCGGTAATCCGCCATGCCGGCATAGCGATCCATATGATCTTCACTGAGGTTCAGGACCACGGAGGCGGCGGCCCGCAGGCTGTAGGTGGTCTCGAGCTGGAAGCTGGAGAGCTCCAGCACGCAGAGATCCATGGGCTGCTTGAGGAGTGACAGCGCCGGGGTGCCAATATTGCCCCCCACACCGACCTTGAGTCCCGCCTCGGCGATCATCTCACCCACCAGGGTGGTGACCGTGCTCTTGCCGTTGGAACCGGTGATGGCGATGACGGGCGTCTGGGTTTCACGCACGAACAGTTCGATGTCACCGACGATGCGCACCCCGAACTCGGCGGCGGCCTTCAACTCCGGAGTCGCCAGGGCGATGCCCGGGCTGGCCACTATCATGTGCGCCTGCTTGAGCCGCTCCGCGTCCAGCCCGTGGATGAGCTCCACCTCGGGGGGAAGCTCGTCCTTGCCCGGCGGGTTGGCACGGGTGTCCATCACCAGCGGCGTGACGCCGCGGTCGAGGAAGTAATCGACGCAGGAGAGTCCGGTTTTGCCGAGTCCGATGATGATGACCATGGCTTACCTCACCTTCAGGGTGGCGAGGCCAAGCAGCACCAGCATGAGGGTGATGATCCAGAAGCGCACGATGACGCGCGGCTCCGGCCAGCCCTTCTTCTCATAGTGGTGATGGATGGGGGCCATGCGGAAGATCCGCACGCCGCGCAGTTTGTAGGATCCGACCTGCAGGATCACCGAGACGGTCTCCATCACGAAGACGCCCCCCATGATCACCAGCAGGAACTCCTGGCGCACCAGCACGGCTATGGTACCGAGCGCGCCGCCCAGGGCCAGGGAACCCACGTCCCCCATGAAGACCTGGGCCGGGTAGGTGTTGAACCAGAGGAAGCCCAGGCCCGCGCCCACGATGGCGGTACAGACGATCACCAGTTCGGAGGTGTAGGGCACGTAGGGAATGTGCAGGTAGTTCGCGAAGTTGACGTTACCGGTCGCCCAGGCGATCAGGGCGAAGCCCCCCGCCACCATCACGGTGGGCATGATGGCGAGGCCATCCAGGCCATCGGTCAGGTTGACCGCGTTGGAGGTACCGACGATGACGAAGTAGGTCAGCAGGATGAACATCAGGCCGAGCTGGGGCATCACATCCTTGAGGAAGGGGACCACCAGCTGGGTCTGACCATCGTGGGTGGCCGTGGCGTAGAGGAAGACTGCCACACCCAGCGCGACCGCGGACTGCCAGAAGTACTTCCAGCGGGCGATGAGGCCATCGGTGTTCTTGCGCACCACCTTGAGATAGTCATCGGCAAAACCGATGGCGCCATAGGCCCCCAGCACGAACAGCACCAGCCAGACATAGGGGTTGTCGAGGCGGCACCAGAGCAGCACAGAAGTGAAAATGGCTGCAATGATCATCAGGCCGCCCATGGTCGGGGTGCCCTTCTTGCTGAGGTGGGATTCGGGACCGTCGTTGCGGATCACCTGGCCGAACTTCATGATCTGCAGGCGACGGATGAGGCGCGGCCCCATCCAGAGCGCCACCACCAGACCGGTGATGATCGACAAGATGGCGCGAAACGTCAGGTAGGAGAAGACGTTGAAGAAGGTGAAGTGCGGGGTGAGCAGTTCCGCCAGCCAGACTAGCATGTGGCTGACTCCTGATGGCCCTTGACCATCTCGACGATATCTTCCATGTGGGAGCCGCGGGCACCCTTGACCAAGATCGCGATTTCTTGATGTGTATTTATCATTTGCGCAAGCACTTCAAACAACGACGCCTTGTTATCGAAATGTCGGCCAGCCGCGGCATCTGCGGTGTGGCGACTCTGTTCCCCTACGGTCAGCACGGCATCGAGGCCCTGCTCACGGGCGTGGTGTCCGACCCGGGCATGCTGCGCGGCGGACTCCTCACCCAACTCTTTCATGTCACCGAATACCAGCACCTTGTAGCCGTTCATGGCGGTCAGGGCATCGATACCCGCCAGCACGGACTCCACGCTGGCGTTGTAGGTGTCATCCACCAGAGTGAGGCCACCCCAGCGTTGCACGCAGAAACGGCCCTTGACCGGCGCCATCTGCTCCAGCCCCGCCTTGACGGACGCAAGCGATGCGCCCAGGGCCAGGGTACCGGCGGCAGCAGCCAGGGCGTTGGCCACGTTGTGGCGACCCGGAATGGCCAGGGTCAGATTCACTTCTCCCTGGGGCGTCACCATCACGAACCCGGCACAACCCTGCTCGTTGAGCACGATGTCGCGGGCGTGGAACGGCTGACGCGGATCCTCAAGGGAGAAGGCGCAGTGGATGCCCTTTTCACGCCACTTCGGCCAGAACTCGTTGTCGGCATTGACGATGGCGGTGCCGCCCTCGCCTAACCCTTCGAAGATTTCGCTCTTGGCATGGAACACCCCTTCCAGGGAGCCAAAGCCTTCCAGGTGCGCGGCAGCGACGTTGTTGATGATGGCGGCGTCGGGTCTGGCGAGCGACGTGGTCCAGGCGATCTCGCCCGGGTGGTTGGCTCCCAGCTCCATCACCGCGAACTGGTGTTGCGGCTCGAGGCGCAGCAGGGTCAGCGGCACCCCCACCTCGTTGTTGAAGTTGCCGGCGGTGGCCAGCACCTCCCCTTCACAACGCAGGATGGCCGTCGCCATCTCCTTCACCGTGGTTTTGCCACAGCTGCCGGTGATGGCGAGCACTTTCGGATTGATGCGCTCGCGCACCAGCCTGCCCAGACGCCCAAGCCCCTTGAGGGTGTCGCCCACCACCAGTTGTGGAATGGCCAGCGGCAATTCGCGCTCCACCAGCAGGGCACTGGCGCCGGCGGCAACCGCCTGGTCGCAGAAATCGTGGGCGTCGAAACGCTCGCCGCGCAGGGCCACGAACAGCGCCCCCGCGCCCAGAGTACGGGTGTCGGTGCTGACCGCCGTGATCTCATGGTCGCCCCCGATCAGACGGGCATCGAGCACCTGCGCCAGGTCGGCAAGCCTGAGGGTCATCATTTGAATGACTCCATTAATGTGTGCAAGGCGGCTGCGACGGTTTCCCTATCGCTGTAGTGCCGCTTGTCGGTTCCAATGATCTGATAATCCTCGTGGCCTTTGCCGGCCACCAGGATGATGTCGTCTTTGCTCGCTTGGCTCAGTGCCAACTGGATTGCCTTGGTCCTGTCGTGCTCGATCTGCACGGCGCCGGGATCGCGAAGACCCGCCACCATGTCGGCCATTATCCGGGCCGGCTCCTCGGTACGGGGATTGTCGTCGGTCAGGATCACGCAGTCCGCATGCTGCTCCGCCATGGCAGCCATCATGGGACGCTTGCCGCGATCCCTGTCGCCGCCGCATCCCACCAGGCACCAGAGCCGGCCGTGACAGTGCACCCGCAGGGCCTGCAATGCCTTCTCCAGCGCATCCGGGGTGTGGGCGTAATCGACCACGGCGAGCGGCGCATCGCCACCGCCGAAGCACTCCATGCGACCGGTCACCGGTTGCAGTCTGGGGGCCGTCGCCAGCAGGTCATCGAAGTCGTAGCCGAGCACCAGCATGGCACCCATGGCGCCCAGCACGTTGCTGACGTTGAAGCGGCCGAGCAAGGGGGCGGATAATACACCATTCCCCCAGCTGGAGTTAATGCGCGTATCAAAACCTTGTTGGTGGAAGTGGGGATCCTGCGCCGTCAGTTGTCGTCCGGCATGGTTTTCAATCGGACCATGAACCCCGAAGGCCACTGCACCGGGATAGGTCGCCAGCCATTGCCGTCCCAGATGGTCATCGGCGTTGATGACGGCGCAAGGCTCATCCACCAGCTTCAGCAGCTCCTCCTTGGCGGCGGCATAGGCCTCCATGGTGCCGTGATAGTCCAGATGATCCCGGCTCAGGTTGGTGAAGACTGCCGAGGCAAACGGCAGGGCCGCCACGCGATGCTGCACCAGACCGTGGCTGGAGACCTCCATCGCCACCAGATCGGCCCCCTGCTGCTGCAAGGCGGCCAGATTGGCCTGCACCTGGACCGCGCTGCCCGTGGTGTTCTCTGCTTCGATGAGCTCGCCAAACAGACCGTTGCCTATGGTGCCCATGACCCCGGCCTTGCCCCCCAGCAGGGTGCGCCAGTTGGCCACCAGCAGGGCCGTGGTGCTCTTGCCGTTGGTGCCCGTGATGCCCACCAGTTGCAACTTTTGCGCAGGGTGACCGTAGAAATGGCCGGCCAGCTCGGAGAGACGAGCGGGAAGATCCCTCATGCCGATGCAGGGGATCTGGGTCGCCGGAGGGACGAATTCTCCGTCCTCCTCAAACAGCACGGCGGTCGCTCCCTGAGCCACCGCCTGTTCGATGAAGCGCCTGCCATCCACCTGATGGCCACGAATCGCCACGAAGAGCGAGCCGGGACCGACCCGCCGGCTGTCGAGCTGGAGATCGTTGAGGGAAAGCGCCGGGGCATCGATGCCGAAGCGGCTCATCAGTTGATCAAGTGTGCGGGGCGGCATGGGAAGCCTCCGAAAATGCGGGAATGCGGGCGCTCGTACACGCCATGGAAAACGCCCCGACAGCAGCGGGGCCGATGGAAAAAACCGGATGCCCGTCAAGTACGCGGTGCGCCATTGTTGGCCTCCGTGCGGGCAAGCTTGGCGGGCACCTCGGGCGGGATCGCATCGGGACGGATGTTGAAGAGCTGCAACACGCCTCCCATGGCCTCCGCAAAGGGCGGGGTCGCCACGGCACCGCCGTAGTAGGCATCCCCCTTGGGCTCGTTGATCACCACCACCATGACGAAACGGGGATTGCTGGCTGGCGCGAAACCGGCAAACCAGGCCATGTAGTCCTTGCCATAGCCCCCAGCCACGGCCACCTTGGCGGTACCACTCTTGCCACCGACCCGATAACCGGGGATCTGGGCCTTGGGAATGGCATTGCTGACCACGTACTCCAGCGCCTGCAACATGGCAGCGGCGTTGTTGTGATCGATGACCTGCTCACCCTTGGGCGGCTTGGTCACCTTGATGATGGAGAGCGGCACCCGCTTGCCCTTGTTGGCCAGGGTGGCGTAGGCGGAGGCCAGCTGCAGCGGGGTCACTCGCAGACCATAACCGAACGACAGGGTGGCTCGCTCGATGTCGGACCAGCGGCGACGCTGGGGCAGCATGCCGCTGCTCTCCCCCATCAGGCCGCTGCCGGTGTCCATGCCGAATCCCACCATGCTCAGGGTATTGATCATCTCCTGGGCCGGCATCCGCAGCGCGATGCGCGACATGCCGATGTTGGAGGAGTAGCGCAGGATGTCGTACAGGTTGGTCGCCTTGTGGATACTCACGTCACGGATCTGCTTGGCCCCGATAAAGAGGGGGCCGCCCGGGATGAAGTCCTTCCAGCTGGTGACACCGGCTTGCAAGGCACTAAGCAAAATCAATGGCTTGACCGTGGAGCCCGGCTCATAGGTATCGGTCACCACCCGGTTTCGCACCCGGAAACTCTGGTACTGGCCGCGGTTGTTCGGGTTGTAGGAGGGGGTGTTGACCATGGCGAGCACCTCGCCGGTCTTCACATCCAGCATCACCATGGAGCCGGAGGTGGCCTTGTTCTCGTCGGTAGCCCGTTTGAGGGCGCGATAGGCCAGCGCCTGCACCCGCTGATCGATGCTCAGTTGCAGATCGTTGGCGTGCTTGCCCTCTTTCACCAGGCCCAGGCGCTCGATGACGCGGCCCTGCCTGTCCTTGCGCACCCGCATCTCGCCAGGGGTTGCGGTCAGCCACTCGTTGTAGCTGCGCTCAATCCCCTCGATGCCGCTGCCATCGATGTTGGTCACCCCCACCAGGTGGGAGCTTATCTCGCCGGTCGGGTAGAAACGGCGCGCCTCGGGGCGCAGATAGATGCCCCCCAGCTTCAACCCCTTGATGTACTCGGCCACCGCAGGCGTCACCTGTCGCTGCAGATAGACGAAGCGCTTGCTCGGGTTGGCGATGCGATGCTTGAGGGTGTTGATGTCGAGCTTGAGCACGGCGGAGAGTGCCAGCCAGGCACGCTCGTTGTGGATGGCACCGGACTCGTGCACCGTCTTGGGATCGGCCCAGACCGCTTCGACCGGCACGGATACCGCCAACTGTTCGCCATTGCGGTCCGTGATCATGCCGCGCACCGCCTGGGTGGAGGTGGTGCGCAGGGAGCGCATATCCCCCTCCTGGCGCAGTCTGTCCGGATCGATCACCTGGATCCAGGCCAGCCGCAGGATCAGCCCCGCAAACGCGATGCCGATGAAGAAAACCAGGGTACGAAAGCGCCACGGGTAGAGTGAGGGTGCTTTCGCCTTGGCTTTGTCCTTTGCCGGAGCCTTGGTGGCGGCCTTGCGTGTCATGGTTGTGTAATTACCTTTTCAGTGGTCACCAGGGGACGAGCCATCTGCAACTTGTCCATGGCCAGACTCGCCACCCGGGAGTGCTCAGCCAATGTGCCCTGTTCCAGCAAGAGGTGGCGCCACTCGATGTTGAGCCTGTCCTCCTCCGCCATCAGATCGTTCTGCTTGGCCGTCAGACCCCGGGTCATGTTGGTCACCAGGATCACCGCAAAGGCGGTGACCAGCACGGCGACGGTCAACAGGACCTGCAACTTGTGGCGCCAGAGATCCGCAACGATCTCCCTGGCGAGGTGAACGCGCACGTCGCTCATCGTTTACTCCGCAAGACGCTCTGCGACCCGCAGCACCGAACTGCGGGACCGGGTGTTTTCATTGACCTCGTGGTCGGAAGGCTTGAGCGCCTTGCCGATCGACTTCAGCTTGCGACCACCGGCAAGCTGGGCTTCAGTCAGGGGGATGCCGTGGGGTACTTCAGGACCTTTCTCGTGCTTGCGAATGAAATGTTTCACCAGCCGATCTTCCAGAGAGTGGAAGCTGATGACGGAGAGACGGCCGTGAGGAGCCAGCACGTCCAGCGCGCCGTTGAGGGCGGTTTCGATCTCGTCCAGCTCGCTGTTGATATAGATGCGGATGGCCTGGAAGCTGCGGGTCGCCGCGTGCTTGCCCTTCTCCTTGCTCGGGTTGACCCGGGAAATCATCTCCGCCAGTTGGCGGGTGCGCACATAGGGCTCGGTCACCCGATCGTGTACGATGGCGCGAGCAATCTTCTTGGCGAAGCGCTCCTCACCGAAGGTTTTCAGCACCCAGGCGATGTCGTCCACATCGGCACGGGCCAGCCACTCGGCGGCGCTCTGACCGGAGGTGGGATCCATCCTCATGTCGAGCGGGCCGTCCTTCATGAAGCTGAAGCCACGTTCGGCATCGTCAAGCTGGGGGGAGGAGACACCGAGATCCAGCAGGAAGCCATCGACCTTGCCCAGCAGGCCGCGCTCGGTCAGATAGCGGGTGATGCCGGAGAAGGGACCGTGCACGATCTCGAAACGGGGATCCTGGATCTTGGCCGCCTCGGCAATGGCCTGGGGATCCCGGTCGATGGCGATCAGACGGCCGTTCGGGCCCAGATGCTGGAGAATGAGACGAGAGTGACCACCCCGGCCAAAGGTACCGTCGACGTAGATACCGTCCGGCTTGATGGCCAGCCCTTCGACGGCTTCGTGCAACAGCACTGTGATGTGTTCAGCGGCTTGGGTCATTTATAAAGAAAAATCCTGTAGTCGTGGTGAACTTGCCCAGTCGTCCTCGGGCAGGCCCAGGATGTCGTCGTTGATCTGTTGTTGCCAGCGGGCTTCATCCCACAGCTCGAATTTGTTGAGCTGGCCCACCAGCATGACTTTCTTGTCCAGCCCGGCATGGCTGCGCAGCGGCTGGCTGAGCAGCAGACGGCCATTGCCATCCAGTTCGCATTCGGCCGCGTGGCCGAGCAGCAGACGCTGCAGGCGGCGTTCCGCCGGGTTGGTGCTGGAAAGGGTCTTCAGCTTGCGCTCCACCTCTTCCCATTCATTCAGGGGATAAAGCAGCAGACAGGGATGGGCGATGTCGATGGTGCAGACCAGCTGGCCGTCGCATTCGTCGCGCAGCCAATCACGAAATTTGGTCGGAATCGCCAACCGCCCCTTGCTGTCCAGGCTGATGGCGTGAGCGCCACGCAACAAATTGCAGTCCCCGAAGGTGAGTTATGGGGGCTAGATGCCCAATAAAACCACTTTGATCCACTTTTCTCCACCATGAAGTTTAAGGACGAGCAGGGGGCTTTTCAAGCAAGGATCTCGGGCATGGGGAACATATTGACGCAGCGTGATGAGACTACCGATTAAATGAATTGATTTTCCACAAGTTATTTGTGTTACCCGCAACTCGATTAATTTTCAGCAATTAAAAAACTGACAAATTGCACGAATAAACATCAGCCATGCAGGCCGCGCTTCTCCAGCGCCATCACGATATTCAGAACATGGAAAAATTCCACATAACAGATTGATATAAAATACATTTGTTAAACATAGCTAGCCCAACAGTAAATATCACGAGTCAACCGAGGCAGTACTTTATGGTTAATAAAAAGAGCCTTGCGATAAATCGCAAGGCTCTTCAGGAAAGAGGTCGGAGTCGGCCTGTAAGCCGGGTTCTGTACCGGGTTGCCCCGGGTAGCAATCATTCCTCTAGGCCAGCAATCGCTCACTGGCTCAAGCAACCTACCCGCCCCCAACGCGGGCCGCGCCAATAGGGGCCTATTTGGTCTTGCTTCGGGTGGAGTTTACCGTGCCACGAACTGTTGCCAGTCGCGCGGTGCGCTCTTACCGCACCCTTTCACCCTTACCTGATCCCTTGCGGGCCATCGGCGGTCTGCTCTCTGTTGCACTGGTCGTAGGCTCGCGCCCCCCAGGCGTTACCTGGCACCCTGCCCTATGAAGCCCGGACTTTCCTCTCCTCCGCCCGTCTGTCCCGAGGGACACAACGACGAAGCAGCGATTGCCCAGCCAACTCCGAGGCGCGGATTATAGCCTCGTGAAGCGGACGGGGTAAACCGGCAATTCCCGATTACGGCAATTAATGATGCTCGAGACCGTACTTGTAGAGGGCATTCTTCTTCACCCCGTGGATCTCGGCGGTGAGGGCCGCCGCCTTCTTGAGCGGCAGCTCGGCCACCAGCAGCCCCAGGGTGCGGATCGCCTCCGCCGGCAGCTCCTCTTCTTCCTTGCTGGCCCCCGCCACCACCAGCACGATCTCGCCGCGGCAGCGGTTATCGTCCTCTCCGAGCCAGGCCAGCATCTCGGAGGCGGGCAGCCCGTGAATGGACTCGAAGGTCTTGGTCAGCTCGCGGCACACCACTACCTGGCGCTCCCCCAGGATGCGGGCGATGGCCTCCACCGTCTCCTGCACCCGGCGCGGAGACTCATAGAACACCAGGGAGCGGGTGTCTTCGATGACGGCTTGCAGGCGATCATCCCGCCCCTTGGCCTTGGCGGGCAGAAAACCCTCGAAGGCGAAGCGGTCGGTGGGCAGGCCGGCCGCCGAGAGCGCCGTGATGGCGGCGCAGGGGCCGGGCAGCGGCACCACCTTGACCCCGGCCTCGCGACAACGGGTGACCAGATGATAGCCGGGGTCGCTGATGAGGGGCGTGCCCGCATCGGAGACCAGGGCCACGCTCTTGCCCTCCTTGATCCGGCCGATCAGCACGTCCGCCTTCTGCTGCTCGTTGTGATCGTGCAAGGCGAAGGTCGGCACCGAGATCTGGTAGTGGCCGAGCAGGATGCCGGTGTGCCGGGTATCCTCGGCGGCCACCAGATCGACGCGGCGCAGAGTGTCCAATGCTCGCTGGGTGATATCCGCCAGATTGCCGATGGGGGTGGGGACTATATACAGGGTTGGGATGTCACTCATGGGATCTCCGAGCGTCCCGACAATTGTGTCGCCATATTGGCCCGTTTACACTATGGAGAATTTCAACACTGGTCGGGGAATGAACTTGAACCGGGTTACAAAGCAGCTAAGTGTATCACGACTCTTCGGCATCCTACTCGCGGCAGTCCTGCTCGCCGCCTGTGCGTCGGAGCCCAATCAATCTTCCGGACAACCCGGCATGCCGTCAGCCTTCTCGGATCTGACCAAGAATGCCCAGTGGTATCTGGAGCAGGTGGATCCCGCCAAACCGGCAGAGGCCTTCGTGTGGCAGATGATGGCGGCGCGCAGCTATCTGGCGCTCGGCCAGGCCAAACCGGCTGCCGCCCTGTATCAGCAGTTGCAGAAGCAGGCGAAGAGCCCGGAGCAGCAGGCGCAGTTGCAACTGCTGCAGGCACACCTGCTGCTCGCCCAGGGCAACGCCAACCAGGCGCTGATCCTGCTGGAAGGCAAGCCGGATGTGGTGCTGGATGCCGATACCCAGAAGGACTGGTACCGCCAGCGTGTGGTGCTGCAGCTCGACATCAACAACAAGTTTGGTGCGGCCAAGTCGCTGATCCTGCTGGAACCTTATCTGGCCAAGAATGAGCTGGCCACCAATCACCAGCAGATCTGGTCACTGCTGAAAAGCATGACCCCCTCCACCCTGCAGGCGCTCGAAGAGGAGCCAGCTCCCGATGTGACCACCGGCTGGCTGCGTCTTGCGGCGCTGGTGAACGAATTCGGGGCACAGCCGAGCCAGCTGGCCCGCCAGCTTGCCGGCTGGAAGCAGAGCTTCCCTAACCACCCTGCCCAGAGCGACATGCCTGCCGGCCTTGGGGATCTCGCTATCACGGACAACGGTTCGCTGCAGCAGATCGCCGTCTTCCTGCCGCTCTCCGGCAACCTGGAAGCCCAGGGCGCCGCCATCCGCAACGGCATGTTGATGTCCTACAAGGAAAATCAGAGCCAGTTCACCCTGAACTTCTATGATACCCAGGGCAAGGCGATGGGGGACCTCTACAAGCAGGCCATTCAGGAAGGGGCCAACATGATCATCGGCCCCCTGCTCAAGGATCAGGTGGAGGAGCTGCTCAAGTCGAATCCGACCGTGCCGGTGCTGGCGCTCAACGAGCTGGACAAGCCGATCGTCAACGACAACACCTTCTATTTCTCACTCTCCGCCGCTGCCGATGCGAGCCAGGCGGCCCAGTACCTCTATGGTCAGGGCTACCGCAAGCCGCTGCTGATCGCGGCACAAGGCCGGATTGGCTACAGCAGTATCAAGGCGTTTGAGCAGGCCTGGGCCGGCGTCAGCCAGGAGAAGCCCGTGGTTGCCACCTTCGGGGCGCGCAACGAAGTGCAGGGCATGGTCAAGAACGCTCTGAGCGGCCGTTCCACCGCACGAGCCGGGGAGATTGTCCAGCTGTCTGATGCCGCGCCGCGCAGCATCGACGCCGTCTATGTGGTGGCCAACAGCCTGGAGACCCGGATGATCAAGCCCTATGTGGACATCTCGGTCAATCCCATGGGCAGCCTGCCCATCTACAGCAGCTCGCGGGGATACGACGGCGGGACGACCGAGGTGGCATCCGAGCTCAACGGCATGCATATCTCCGACATGCCACTGCTGCTGGGTGGCTTCGAGACGCAGCGTGAACAGATTGCCCTGCTCTGGCCCCAGACCCAGGGCGACCTGCTGCGCCTGTTCGCCCTCGGCTACGATGCCGTCAGCCTGGCAGGCAACCTGCCGCAAATGCGCAAGGTCAATGCCATGCAGCAACCCGGCATGAGCGGCCAGCTGAGCGTGGATCCCCAGGGCAACATAGTGCGCATGCTGGACTGGGCCACCTACCAGAATGGCAAGCTGGTCAGCGACAGCGCCGCCCCCCAGCTGGAGGATGCGACTCATGAAGAGGCTACTGACACAACTTCACCAGCAGTGGTTGAACCTGTTGCCGTCGGCAGCGACGAGCAAGGGACAACACTTTGAGCAAATAGCGGAACGCTGGTTGCAGGCCCGCGGCCTGCAACCCGTGACCCGCAACTACCGCTGCCGTGGCGGCGAGATCGATCTCATCATGCGCCAGGGGGAGACCCTGGTGTTCGTTGAAGTGAGATATCGCGCCAACGCCACTCATGGCGGTGCCGCCAGCTCGGTCACCCGGCGCAAGCAGCACAAGATCGTGCTGGCCGCGCGCCACTATTTCAAGCAACATGCCATCAATGAGGCCAACCAGGCCTGTCGATTCGATGTGATCGCGTTCGAGGGCGACCAGCCGGACTGGATCCAGAACGCGTTTTAAGAGGACCCCATGACTGATCCCATCAAAGAGAATTACACCGAGAGCATCCAGACCAAGATAGCTGCCGCCGAAGCACTGCCGGATGCCATCCATACGGCAGCCCAGATGCTGACCATCTGCCTGCTCAATGGCCACAAGGTGATGGCATGTGGCAATGGTCCCTCCTCGGCATTGGCACAGCTGTTCATTTCCGAACTGGTGAACTGCTATGAAACGCCTCGCCCGTCCCTGCCCGGTCTCGCCCTGACGCCCGACATGGCGACCATCAGCGCCATCGCCACGGATCACGGTTTCGAAGAGGTCTATGCCAAACAGATACGTGCTCTGGGACAACCAGGCGACATCCTGGTGGTCATCACCACGACAGGCAACAGCCGCAGCCTCATCAAGGCTGCGGAGGCCGCCCTCTCCCGCGACATGACCATCATTGTTCTCGGTGGCGGAGACGGGGGAGAGATCGCCGGTCTGCTGGGCCCCAATGACGTGGAGATCCGCGTTCCTTCCGCTCGCCGTCCTCGTATTCTGGAAGTGAACCTGTTGACCCTGCACTGTCTCTGTGATCTCATCGACCAGACACTTTTCCCGCAACAGGAAGACTGAAACCATGAAGAAGCCTATTCTCGCTCTTGTCCTGCTGACCGGCGTCCTGCTGCTGCAAGGCTGTGCTGCCGTGGTGGTCGGTGGCGCGGCTGGCACCGCCAAGGCGAGCGGCGATCGCCGCACCCTGGGTGCCCAGTGGGACGATCAGACCATAGAGCTGAAAGCCGCCAACCTGTTGGCCGACAACAAGCCCCTGAGCGCCGCCAGCAAGATCAGTGTCTACAGCAACAACGGCCGTGTGCTGCTGGTGGGTCAGACACCCTCTGACGCTTACAAACAGGAAGCGGGCAGAATCGTGAGCCGGATTGAAGGGGTTCGCCATGTCTACAACGAGCTGCGCCTTGGCAAACCAGTCAGTATCGGCGTGCGCAGCAATGACACCTGGATCACCTCCAAGGTGCGGGCCGACATGCTGGGCACCAAGAACTTCGATAGCGCCAAGGTGAAGGTTGTCACCGAGAATGGCGAGGTGTTCCTCATTGGGTTGGTCACTCGCCAGGAAGGGGATCAGGCCGTGGAAATCGCCCGCCACGTCAGCGGCGTTAAGCAGGTGATCAAAGCCTTCGAGTTTGCCCAGAATTGACCATCTGGCAGGATGAAAAAACGCAGCCTTCAGGCTGCGTTTTTTATTTGATGACTTTCAGGGTCGGGCGACCGCTCGGGCGCGGTGGTTCCGGCTCGGGGTCAACCGACGTGGGTGACTGTGCCTGTTCCAGCCAGAGGTCATACCCGGGCTCCGGCGGGAACAGGGTCCCCACTCCGTTCTCCCTGGCATGGATGGCCAGTACGGCCGCCATGGGGATATAGACCTGCTGCGATACGCCACCGAAACGGGCGCTGAAGCTGACAGCGTCATTGTCCATGTGGAACTGGCCCACGGCCCGGGGGGCTATGTTCAGAACAATCTGGCCATCCTGCACGAACTGCATCGGTACCATCACATGGGGAATGTTGGCATTGACCACCAGATGGGGTGTCAGATCGTTATCCAGCAACCAGTCAAAAAACGCCCGCAGCAGATACGGGCGACTGGGTGTCATTGTCGGTTCCATGCTCATACGCCGGCACGGATCTCGCGCTCGGCCTCGGTCAGGGAAGCCTGGAAGGATTCACGCTCGAACAGGCGTACCATGTAAGCCTTCAGCTCTTTGGCGCCACGGCCGGTGAAATCGATGCCCAGGCTCGGCAGACGCCACAGCAACGGCGCCATGTAGCAGTCGACCAGACCGAACTCTTCGCTCATGAAATAGGGCATCTCGCCGAAGATGGGGGCGATGGCCAGCAGGTTGTCACGCAGCTCGGCACGGGCGGCTTCGGTATCGGTGCCCGCCATGATCTTGTCGGCCAGAGAGTACCAGTCCAGCTCGATGCGGTGCATCATCAGACGGCTGTTGCCGCGCGCGACCGGATAAACCGGCATCAGGGGCGGATGCGGGAAACGCTCGTCCAGATACTCCATGATGATGCGCGAGGTGTACAACGCCAGCTCGCGATCCACCAGAGTCGGTACAGTGTTGTACGGGTTCAGCTCGGCCAGCTCATCCGGCAGGTTGGCAGGATCAACCTGGCAGATATCCACGCTAACACCCTTCTCCGCCAGGACAATACGCACCTGATGGCTGAACATATCGTTGGCACCGGAAAACAGCGTCATTACCGAACGCTTATTGGCAGCTACAGCCATTGAACCCTCCCGTCATTAAAAAGCAGAAACGGCAATGAAGCATGTCTGTCTTCATTGCCGTGCGTCATATTACTCCGATCTGGTCGCTTAGTGAACGTCGCGCCAGAATTCCTTCTTCAACAGCACAGTGAAGATGAAGAAGATAGCGATGAATCCGAGTACCCAGAAGCCCATGCGTTCGCGCTCCTGCTGCACCGGCTCAGCCGAGTAGACCAAGAAGTTTACCAGATCCAGTACCGTCTGATCATATTCTTCGTTGTTCATTTCACCGTTGCCGTCAGATTTGATGCTGACGACTTGCTGCATCTCCACGCCATCCAGGGTGTGCGTCTCGAACTCGGCGCGGGGCGTCCCCTGCAACGGCTCCAGCACATGGGGCATACCCACGGACGGGAAGACGGCGTTGTTCACCCCGAATGGACGGGTTTCGTCCACGTAGAAGGAACGCAGATAGGTGTAGATCCAGTCTGCACCACGCACCCGGGCAACCAGGGTCAGGTCGGGGGGCGGCGCACCGAACCAGCGAGCAGCATCCTTCTCGGACATGGTGCTCTTCATCAGATCGCCGATCTTGGCGCCGGTGAAGACCAGGTTCTCCTTCATCAGATCGTCCGGAATACCGATGTCGGCCGCCACCCGGTTATAACGCTGGTACTGGGTGGAGTGACAGCCGGCACAGTAATTCATGAAGGTGGCGGCCCCCCGTTGCAGGGATGCCTTGTCACTCAGATCGTACTCCGCCTTGTCGAGGGGGAAGCCACCGCCAGAGGCCAACACCAGACCAGGCAGCAGGGCCAGCACTGCAAAAATTATTCTTTTCATTTGAATGTCACCCTCTCCGGCAGCGGCTTGGTGTTCTCATTCTTGCTGTAGAAGAACAACAGGACGAAGAATCCGAAATAACCCAGAGTACAGAGTTGTGCAATCAGCGTCAGGGTCGGGGTTGATGGCAGCACGCCCAGCACCCCCAGGATAATGAAGCAGACCACGAACTGGGCGATGTTCAGCTTGTGCAGGGTGCTGCGGTAACGCACCGAGCGCACCTTGCAGCGATCCAGCCAGGGCAACAGGAACAGCACCACGATGGAGAGGCCCATCATGATGACCCCCAGCAGCTTGTCCGGCACCGCACGCAGGATGGCGTAGAAGGGGGTGAAGTACCAGACCGGAGCGATATGCGCCGGTGTCTTCAGGCCGTTGGCCACCTCAAAGTTCGGTTTCTCGAGGAAATAGCCCCACATGTCCGGCTTGAAGAAGATGATGGCACAGAAGAAGAACAGGAAACCGGCTACCCCGATCATGTCCTTCACGGTGAAGTAGGGGTGGAATGCGACCGCATCCAGTGGCCAGCCGTTCTCGTCCTTGTGCTTCTTGATGTCGATACCATCGGGGTTGTTGGAGCCCACCTCGTGCAGCGCCAGGATATGCATGGCCACCAGCATCACCAGCACCAGCGGCAGAGCGATGACGTGCAGGGCAAAGAAGCGGTTCAGGGTTGCACCCGAGATGACATAGTCCCCCCGGATCCACAGGGTCAGATCGTCACCGATAACGGGGATGGCACCGAACAGCGAGATGATGACTTGGGCCCCCCAGAACGACATCTGCCCCCAGGGCAGCAGGTAACCCATGAAGGCCTCGGCCATCAGTACCAGGAAGATCAGCATGCCGAAGATCCACAGCAGTTCCCGTGGCTTCTGGTAAGAGCCGTAGATCATGCCGCGGAACATGTGCAGGTAGACCACGATGAAGAAGGCGGATGCCCCGGTTGAGTGCATGTAACGCAGCAGCCAGCCGTAATCCACATCCCGCATGATGTATTCCACGGAAGCGAAGGCACCTTCCGCCGAGGGGTTGTAGTTCATGGTCAGCCAGATGCCGGTGATGATCTGGTTGACCAGCACCAACATGGCAAGCGAGCCGAAGAAGTACCAGAAGTTCAGGTTCTTGGGCGCCGGATACTTGGCCATATGGTCGTTGTACATGGCCGTGAGCGGGAAACGATCATCGATCCAGCCCATGAGTTTGGCAAACATGGTCAGGCCTCCTTGCCATCGGCACCGACCAGAATGGTGGTGTCGCTAAGAAATTGGTATGGCGGAATGACCAGGTTCAGCGGTGCGGGGACGCCCTGGAACACTCGACCAGCCATGTCGAATTTGGAGCCATGGCAGGGGCAGAAGAAGCCGGAAGTTACCCCTTGAACCTGCTCGCCGAAGCTGTCGGGCAGATAGGAAGGGGAGCATCCCAGATGAGTGCAGATGCCAACGGCCACGAAGATTTCCGGTTTGATGGATCTGTAGCCATTGTGGGCATAGTCCGGTTGCTGTGGCTCGTCTGACGCAGGATCCCGCAGCTTGTCATCGTGTGCAGCCAGAGCATCCAGCGTCTGCTTGGTACGCTTCACCACCCAGACCGGTTTACCACGCCACTCGACGCGGATTAGCTGACCCGGCTCCAGCTTGCTGATATCCACTTCAACCGGGGCGCCTGCCGCCTTGGCTTTGGCACTCGGATTCCATGACTTAATAAACGGCACTGCGGTAAAAGCAGCTCCTACACCGCCAACGGCAACCGTTGACCAGGTAAGAAATCTGCGGCGACCGGTATCAACTGGCGCATTGCTCATCCAAAAACTCTCCCATGTGGACTCCGCTCATTCTTATAGTGTCCCTGTTTACTTCTCCTCTCCCTCTGACAACTGCAATGGAAGCGGAGTGGCAATTGACACAGAAAGACCATGGAAATTTTAAAGAAAAGATAACAATTTGACAAGAAAGGGAGTCGATGGGCAAAAACAATAAATACACAATTTTTTGTCTTTTGTGACGTATGCTTAGCATTGTCACATGTAACATTACCAATAAAAAAAGCCTGGCAAATTGCCAGGCTTTTTTGACACTCCTGAGAGTGCGTACCAAAAGCGAATTAACGCTTGGAGTACTGCGGACGCTTACGCGCTTTGTGCAGACCGACTTTCTTACGCTCAACCTTACGGGCATCACGAGTAACAAAGCCAGCTTTACGCAGTTCGGAACGCAGGGTCTCGTCGTACTGCATCAGAGCACGAGTGATACCGTGGCGGATCGCACCAGCTTGACCGGAGATGCCACCACCGTTAACGGTGATGTACAGATCCAGTTTCTCGGTCATCTCGACCAGTTCCAGCGGCTGACGAACTACCATGCGGGCAGTCGGACGGCCGAAGTATTGCTCCAGGGAGCGCTGGTTGATTACGATTTTACCGCTACCCGCTTTGATGAATACGCGAGCAGTGGAGCTTTTGCGACGGCCGGTACCGTAGTATTGATTTTCTGCCATGTTGCCAGTTCCCGTTAGATATCCAGTACTTGAGGTTGCTGAGCAGCATGAGCGTGCTCTGCGCCTGCGTAAACTTTCAGCTTACGGAACATGGCACGGCCCAGCGGGCCCTTCGGCAGCATGCCCTTGACGGCAGCTTCGATTACCATTTCCGGCTTACGCTGAATCAGCTTGTCGAAGCTGATGGACTTGATACCACCCGGGAAACCGGAGTGAGCGTGGTACATTTTGTCGGTAAATTTCTTACCGGTTACGTGTACCTTCTCAGCGTTTACAACGATGATGTAGTCACCGGTGTCAACGTGCGGAGTGTACTCGGCTTTGTGCTTACCACGCAGACGAGCAGCGATCTCGGTTGCGATACGACCCAGAGTTTTACCTTCTGCGTCCACAATGTACCAGTCACGTTTTACGGTTTCTGGCTTGGCAACGAAAGTTTTCATTAAGTTAAACCCAATTACCTGTTACAGACCCAATTGCTTATGGGGGCTCTCCCACAAACAACAAACGATGGCCTACCTGTACCCCTTCGAATACAAGTAAAGCTTAAAGTGTTGCTGTCTTATCGACAGCTGTAACGTGGGCCGGGCGATTATAAGTGAAGTTGCCTTAAATATCACCTGCTAATTTCACTGCCATGAAGCTAGCAAATGTCGCCCGGCCCTACCTGCCGCAGATGCCCATCCGACTGGCAGGCGCGGTATTGTGACTAAGGAAGGTGCACTCTGGCAAGGTATTCGTGCGATTGCATCTCCTGAAGCCGTGAAAGGCAACGCTTGAATTCGAAATTCAGCAAGCCTTCGCCATAGAGCCCGGTCATGGGGACCGCCGCCGATATGATGAGCTTGACGTGCCGCTCATAAAACTCGTCCACCATGGCGATGAAGCGGCGGGCCGCGTCATCCGTGCCGCTGCCCATGGGTTGCACATTGGCCAGCAGGACGGTGTGGAACTCACGGGCCAGTTCGATGTAGTCGCCCTGGGACCGTGGAGTACAGCACAGCTGTTCAAACTCCATATAAAGCACCCCTTCCCCCACGCCCAGTGCACTCAGTTGGCGATGATTGACTTCCAGTGCGGCGGCAGTCACCGGCCCAGTCCCGGTCAACTGGCTGAAATAACGATCCAGGTTGCTCCTGGCCTGATCATCCAGCGGGAAGTGATAGATCTCTGCCTGTTCCAGGGTTCGCAACCGGTAATCGACACCGCCATCGACATTGATCACCTCGCAGTGGCGCTCGATAAGCGCGATGGCAGGCAGGAAGCGAGCACGCTGCAACCCGTTGCGGTAGAGATCCTGAGGGGGGATGTTGGATGTGGCCACCAGCACCACGCCATGGCCAAAGAGTTCCTGGAACAGAGTGCCGAGCAGCATGGCATCCGTGATATCCGAGACGAAAAACTCGTCGAAGCAGATGACGTCGGTCTCATCGGCCAGCTTGCGAGCGATCAGCTTGAGCGGATCGGACTGACCGGTCAGCCCTTTGAGCTCATAGTGCACCCGGTGCATGAAACGGTGGAAGTGGATGCGCAGTTTGCGCTCCCCCGGCAGGCTCTCAAAAAAAGTATCCATCAGCCAGGTCTTGCCTCTGCCCACACCGCCCCACATATATAACCCCTGGACGGGGTCACGGGTTTTCGGCTTTTGCAGCCAACCCAGCAGGCCACGGGATCTGGTCGGAGTCGGGCTTGCGCACAGATCCTGATAGAGTCGCTCCAGGCGGGCGACTGCCATGGCCTGGGCCGGATCGGCCACAAAGCCGGGGCGCTGCAAATCCTGCTGATATTTTTGCTGCGGGGTCATCCTGTAAACCGCCTCCAAGTCCCTGAATGAGGGACAAAATGGTATCACGCTCTCGGGGGGCACGGTATAGTGCCAACGAGGCGTTGCGGTCCATCCGACCGCTTCAAATTCATCGTGTTAGCTGTAACAAGGAGCTTCTATGACTCTGTTTAACGGGATCCTGCTGGCGATCGCCGCCCTGATCATCGGCGTGCTGATCGGCCGCTTCTCTGTCCGTAGCCGGGATGCCGGACGCCTGGAACAGGAGCTGAAAAAAGCCCACAAGGAGCTGGAAAGCTACCAAGGGCAGATCACCACCCACTTCGCCGACAGCGCAGCCCTGATGGAGCAACTGGCCGAACAGTACCAGACCCTTTATCGCCATATGGCGGAACAGAGCAAGTTCCTGGCCAAGGTACAGGAACCACTGTTCCGCGAACCCGAAGTGGAAGAAACAGGCGATGCCGCCAACAGCGAGGAGCCGGGCCTTCCTCCCCGCGATTACGCCGGTGCGTCCGGCCTGCTCAAGCAGCCGGGCTGATCGTCGGTTGAACTAATTACGCTTTATCGTGGTCAGACCTTGACGATTGCACTGCAACTTTTTCTGGGAGCTGTTTCTCATATGCGTAAATCTCTTTCTGTATTCAGTGTCTTAGCCCTCAGTGTCGGTATCGCCATGTCCTCAGCACCGGCGCAGGCCGCACTGCCCCTGATGGCGAACAACCAGGAGATGCCGAGCCTGGCCCCCGTCCTCGAGCAGGTGACCCCTGCCGTGGTCAACATCTCTGTCTCTGGCAAGAAGATCACCCGCCAGCGCCTGCCGGAACAATTCCGCTTCTTCTTCGGCCCCAACATGCCTGACGAGCAGGTGAGCGAGCAGCCCTTCCAGGCGCTTGGTTCCGGCGTCATCATCGATGCCAAGAAAGGCTACGTGATCACCAACGCCCACGTGGTCCACGAGGCGGACGAGATCAAGGTCAACCTGAAGGATGGCCGTGAGTATGCGGCCAAGAAAATAGGGGAAGACAAACAGTCGGATATCGCCCTGCTGCAAATCAAGGCCGAGGATCTGGTGCAGATCAAGTTCGCCGACTCCGACGAGCTGAGAGTCGGTGACTACGCGCTGGCCATCGGCAACCCGTTCGGCCTGGGCCAGACCGTCACCTCCGGCATTGTCAGCGCCCTGGGTCGCAGCGGCCTCAACATCGAAAATCTGGAGAACTTCATCCAGACCGATGCGGCCATCAACTCCGGCAACTCGGGCGGCGCCCTGCTCAACCTGCGCGGGGAGCTGATCGGCATCAACACCGCCATCCTGGGCCCCAACGGCGGCAACATCGGCATCGGCTTTGCCATCCCGTCCAACATGGTGCGCGATCTCTCCGAGCAGATCGTGAAATACGGCGAAGTGCGCCGTGGCCAGCTGGGGATTACCGGCACCGAGCTCACCAGCGAAATCGCCAAGACCTTCGGCTACAACAAGAAGGACGGTGCCTTCGTCAACCAGGTCATGCCTGACTCCGCTGCCGCCAAGGCAGGCATCAAGGCAGGCGACATCATCATCAGCATCGATGGCAAGCCCATCCGCTCCTTCGGCGAGCTGCGTGCCAAAATCGCCACCATGGGGGCCGACAAGCAGGTCTCGCTCGGCCTCATCCGTGACGGCAAGGAGCAGACCGTCAAGGTCACCCTGAAGAAAGCGGATGACAGCGAGATCCTGGCCAGCGCCCTGCATCCGGCACTGGAAGGGGCCAAGCTGAGCACCACCACGGACCCCGTGACCGGCGTGGCCGTCTCCGACATCGATCCCCGCTCACCGGCAGCCGCCTCCGGCCTGCAAAAGGGCGACATCATCATCGGGGTCAACCGCCAGCGCATCAACTCCATGGGTGAACTGACCAAGGTGTTGAAAAACAAGCCGGAAGTCCTGGCGCTGAACATCCAGCGCGGTGACTCCTCGCTCTATTTGGTGATCCGTTAAGCCCCTCACACCCGCGGCAACCGCCGCGGGTGATTTTTATCCATCGATAATGTTATTCTCTGCCCGCAGCCTGTACGGACGAGAAAGACATGAAAATCCCACCTCTGATCAGCTACTTGGGCAAGTCCGTCGGCTTTGGCCTCGCCATGGCTGCGCTTTTGTTGCTGGTGTTTCCCAATTTTCGCGGCGGCGCCCCCCTGCCGGGCCTCATCACCAATGCCCGCGAGCTGAGCTTCTCCTACGCGGCCCATCGTGCCGGCCCTGCCGTCGTCAACATCTACACCCGCAGCTTCGCCGGCAATCGCGGTGAAAAAGCCGAACTCAGACCCCAGGGGCTGGGGTCCGGCGTCATCATGAACCAGCGCGGTCACGTGCTCACCAACTATCACGTCATCGCCGATGCGGACCAGATCATCGTCGCCCTGCAAGATGGTCGGGTATTCAGTGCAGAGCTGGTCGGCACCGACAAACTGACCGATCTGGCGGTGCTCTACATCGAATCGGACAACCTGCCGGTGATCCCTCAGGACCCGGATCGTCTGCCGGACGTGGGAGACGTGGTGCTCGCCATCGGCAACCCCTACAACGTCGGCCAGACCATCACCCAGGGCATCATCAGCGCCACCGGGCGTATCGGCCTCTCCAGCATGGGGCCGGACAGCAACGGCCGGCAGGATCTGCTGCAAACCGATGCCGCCATCAACGAGGGCAACTCCGGAGGCGCCCTGGTCAATGGCCGTGGCGATCTGGTGGGTATCAATACCGCCGCCTACCACCTCAACGGCAATCAGGAGAGCTATGGCATCAGTTTTGCCATCCCCTACAAGCTGGCCAAGCGCATCATGGACGAGCTGATCGCCAACGGTCGGGTCATCCGCGGCTACCTCGGCATCTCCAGCGTCGAGATCAATCCCATCGTCGCGCGCATGCTGAACCTGGGGGACTTGCAGGGGTTGGTGGTGGAGAGCCTGGATCCCAATGGCCCAGCCACCAAGGCCGGTCTCAAACGTGGGGATGTGCTGCTCAAGATCAACGGAGAGGCCATCACCGGCGTGCGTCCCGTCATGGACAAGATCGTCGAGAGCCGCCCCGGCACCAAGCTCACCATCTCGGTGATCCGCAACGGCAAGCCGCTGGACGTCGATGTCATCATCGAAGAGGACCTGCGCTACCAGAATCAGACCCTGCCGACCAGCAGTGCGGCACCCGCCACCTGAAGGGCGGATCCTCGCGGGGCCCGACAAGGCCCTTTTTTGTGCCCGCTTTCCTCCGGCTCCCACCTGTGCGTGAGACAGCTCACACATTGCGCCAATGGGCAATCGGGCGAAGACGCCGTCAAAACCCGCCACCGATCACACTCCCTTGCAGCCAGTCCGCTCCTTTCCTCTCCTTGATCGCCAAAAGGGCTTCTTTTGATGCCTTTCCCTCCAAATTTCCACTTCGAATCGGAAAAAACCTGCCTCCTCCCGCACTCTCCTCCGCTTTATGGTGATCCCATCCTTTCTGCCAGCCTGGAGAGCAGACCTTGAATACCGACACCCATGACGCCCCCCTGACCCCGGACAGCCCGGCACTGCTGCGCAAGACCGACCTGACCCTGGCCCGCATTCACAACCTGCTGGCGGATCAGGGCATACGCCCCAACGACGTGCAGCAGCAGATGCTGGCCTCCCACGTCAAGGCCATGGTGTGGCGCTCCTACAGCGGGGAATCCCTGCCGGAGGTCGACCTCAACCTGTTCGAGGAGATCTCCCCCCTTTCCCTGCGCCTGGCAGAGCAGGTCGTCGCCTGGCTCGACCGCCTCGCCTACGAGGAGGCGCACCTCTTGTCCGTCCATTTTGAAGTGGCCAAAGAAAACGAACTCAGCTCAGTAAAAGGAGAAAGCTAAATGACTGCCATCAAACTCGTGATTGGAGATCGTCTCGGCAAGGGTCAGAAAGTGGGGGCAGGCGCAGAAGCCGCCGGCGCCACCGTGACCGTCATCCCCGGCATGGCCGCCGACATGAAGCTCGGTGATGTGATGAACAAGGAGCAGGCCGACCTTGGCATCTCCTTCTGCGGCAGCGGTGGCGCGGGCGCCATCACGGCCCAGACCAAGTACGGCTACAAGTGCCGCTACGGCATGCGATCCATCGAGGAGGGTGTCACCGCCATCAACGAGGGGTGCGTGGTACTGGGCTTCGGCTTCATGGACAAGGAAGAGCTGGGCCAGAAGCTGATCGAAGCCTTCGCCAAGAAACACGGGCGCACCTGATGAAAGAACACTTCACCACCCGGATCACGGTCAACGGCAAGGGGGCGACTCGCCAGCAGGCGTTCGCTGCAGCCCTCAGCCAGGTGCAACCCAGCCTGCTCAAGGAGAGCCCCAAGGTGATGCTGCGCATCGAACCCCTCGAGGTCGAGGTGCTCGAGGCCGAGGAGTCGGTACGGGTGGAGAAGTTCCTGTTCTTCTTCCTGCCACGCCAGCGCCACGAGTTCCGGGTCCGGCTGGCGATCACCGTCAAGGTCACCAGCCTGGATGTCGACAAGGTGGATTTCACCCGGGCCTGACCCCACAACCAAAAGGACAAGTTGGATGTTTCTAATCATTTTGATGAAGTCACTCATCATCGGCGGCCTGGTAGGCGTCGGGGTGGGGGCTGGCGCGGCGCGGATGTTCCACGCCCCGACCGTACAGGGGATGGGCGCGTTCCGTACCCTGGGCGAGCTCAACTCCTGCGAAGGGGACCCCGCCTCCCACTTCTCGTTCGGTCTGGGCTTCTTCTTCAACGCCTGGGCCTCCACGGTCGCGGCCGGCGCCTTCACCCAGGACGTGGATCACCGCATCCTGCCGAACTGGGGTGCAGCGACCCTGATGATCAAGAACCGGGATCTCGCCACCACCCTCCATGATCCCAAAAAGATGGCCATCGCCTGCGGCATCATTGGTGCCATCGTGGTCGCCTTCCTCAACAGCACGGCCGCCGCCGTACCTGCCGCCCTGCAGGTGACCGCGGTCAAGGTGCTGGTGCCCGCCGCCAACCTGCTGGTCAACACCGTCATGCCGGTGATCTTCTGGCTGGCCGCCATCGAGGCAGGCAAGAAGTCCGGCTTCTGGGCCACCATCTTCGGCGGTCTGGCCCAGCTCATCATGGGCAACGCGGTACCGGGCCTGGTGCTTGGCATCCTGATCGGCAAGGGGGTGGAAGAGAGCGGCTGGAACCACGTCACCAAGGTGATGATGAGTGCCATCGTCCTGCTGTTCGTGCTGAGCGGCTTCTTCCGCGGCTTTGACATGAAACTCATTGAATCCTTCCACCTGGGCGTTCCCCTGTGGCTGGAAAACGTCCACAACCTCATGAGCGGCAAATAAGGAAGCACACCATGGATGAGAAACTGAGAAACAACTTCTGGTATGCCGACTGGTCCTTCCCCATCTTTGTCGGTCTGCTCTCTTCCGGCGTCTTCGCCGGTACCCACATGTTCTACCTCTACGGGGTCGGCGCCTTCAACGAGGTGGCCTTCGTTGCCATGCTCAAGGCCGGTATGGACACGGGGGCCTATGGTGCAGTCGCCGCCTTCGGTGCCAGCTTCCTGTTCGCCCGCATCATCGAGGGCTCCCTGGTGGGGATCCTCGACATCGGCGGCGCCATCCAGACCGGAGTCGGCCTAGGGGTGCCCGCCCTGCTGCTGGGGGCCGGCATTGTCTATCCGGTGGAAAATTTCACCGCTTCCCTGATCACCGGCATGGGGATTGGGATGGCCATCGGCTACGTGATCATCCTGGCGCGCAAGTTCACCATCAACCAGAGCAACTCCACCTACGGGGCGGACGTCATGATGGGGGCTGGCAACAGCTCCGGCCGCTTCCTCGGTCCCCTCATCATCCTCTCCGCCATGGGCGCCTCCATTCCCATCGGGATAGGCTCCCTGCTGGGTGCCCTGCTGTTCTACATCTGGGAGAAGCCCATCACGGGCGGCGCCATTCTGGGGGCCATGCTGTTCGGGACCGTCTTCCCCATCGCCCTGGCTTAATCCAAGGCCGTCTCTTCGGCGGCATTCAAGAACCTGTTTGCGCTCTGTCGCGAGAGGTCGTCAGCAAGGTGAAGAGCAACACATGAGCCTTGGAAGCAGCCTCGCAGTAAGAGCACAAGCAGGTTCCAAGAGGGATATCAGCATGTACGACATGATCATCAGGGCGGGACGCCTGGGAAACGGGCAGCTTGTCGACGTCGCCATCAAGCATGGCAAGATAGCGGCGCTGGGTTCGCTGCCAGGGAGCACGGAGGCGAAGCAAACCCTCACTCTGGGCGGGCAGGTCCATGTGAGCGCCGGCTGGATCGACGGCCACACCCACTGCTACCCCGCCTCTCCCATCTATCACGATGAGCCGGACAAGGTGGGCGTGGAATCCGGCGTCACCACCGTCATCGACGCCGGCAGCACCGGAGCCGACGATGTGGACGACTTCCAGCGTCTCGCCGCCACCTGCAAGACCCGGGTGCATGCCCTGCTCAACATCTCCCGCATCGGTCTGCTGCGTCAGAACGAGCTGGCGGATCCGGCAGACATCGATCCCGTCCTCGCCCAAGCGGCCATCCGGCGCCATCCCGGCTTCATCGTCGGCATCAAGGCGCGCATGAGCGGCAGCGTGGTGGGTGAAAGCGGTCTGCAACCCCTGCGCATGGCCAAGCAGATCCAGCAGGCCAATGGCAACTTGCCGCTGATGGTGCACGTGGGCAACACGCCGCCGGATCTGGACGAGATCGTCGCCCTGCTGGGGGAGGGCGATCTGCTGACCCACTGCTTCAACGGCAAGCCCAACCGCATCCTGACCCCGGCCGGCGAACTGCGCCAGGCGGTGCGTGAGGCGATGCGGCGGGGGCTCTTGCTCGACATCGGCCACGGCGGCGCCAGCTTCAGCTTCGAAGTGGCGGAGCTGGCCATTGCTCAGGGGATCCTGCCCCACACCATCAGTTCAGACATCTACTGCAAGAACCGCATCAAGGGGCCCGTCTACAGTCTGGCCCACGTGATGTCGAAGTTCTTCGCCATCGGCATGACCCTGGAGCAGGTGCTCGCCTGCGTCACTCACCAGGCCGCCGATGCCCTGCGCCTGCTCGGCAAGGGGCGACTCGAGGTGGGCGCCGATGCAGACATCACCCTGTTCGAGGTGAGCTGCGGCCCCACTCTCTTTACCGATACCGAGGCCGGCACCCGCAACGGTGACCGGCAACTGCTCCCTCTCGCCGCCCTGGTGGGCGGCGAACTGGTTCTGACTCACTACGGGAAATCACACCATGCCTTCTGTGTATGAGAAATACCGGCTCAAACCGGTGATCAACGCCTCCGGGCGCATGACCATCCTCGGCGTCTCCACCCCCGAGCAGGAGGTGGTCGATGCGGTCAACTTCGGCCTCGGCCACTACTTCGAGGTGAAGGATCTGGTCAACAAGACCGGCACCTACCTGGCCGAACTGCTGGGTGTTGAAGATGTGGTAGTGGTCTCCTGCGCCAGCGCCGGCATCGCCCAGTCGGTGGCCGCCGTGATCGTGCGCGGCGACCCCTATCGCCTCGAGCAGTTGCATGCTCATGCCCACGACGTGCCGAGCGACATCGTGCTGCCCAAGGGCCACAACGTGAACTTTGGTGCCCCCGTCGGCACCATGGTCAACCTGGGGGGCGGCAGGGTGGTGGAGGCAGGCTACGCCAACGAGTGCTCACCCGCTCAGCTGGCCGCCGCCATCCATGCCAATACCGCCGCCATCCTCTACATCAAGTCCCACCACTGCGTGCAGAAGAGCATTCTGTCGGTGGCCGAGGCGGCCGAGGTGGCCAAGGCCCACGGGATCCCGCTCATCGTCGATGCAGCGGCCGAAGAGGATCTGCGTCTCTACTACAACCAGGGTGCAGATCTGGTCATCTACAGCGGCGCCAAGGCCATCGAAGGGCCCACCAGCGGCCTGGTGCTCGGCAGGCGTCAGTATGTTGAGTGGGTCAAGCAGCAGGCGGGCGGCATCGGCCGTGCCATGAAGGTGGGCAAGGAGGGGATCCTCGGCCTGACCCACGCCATCGAGCGCTACCTGGCCAAAGAGAAGGAGAGCGGCACCGCCATGGTCGCCAAGATGACCCCCTTCATCGAGCGCCTCAACCAGCTGCCCGGCGTCACCGCCAAGGTGGTGTGGGACAGCGCGGGGCGCGACATCGCCCGCACCGACATCGCCTTCGACCATGAGCGCCTCGGCATGACCACGGTCCAGGTGGTCTCCCGTCTGCAACAGGGTACCCCCGCCATCTACTGCCGCGGCTACAAGGCCAACGAGGGGCACATCGAGATAGATGTGCGCAGCGTCACCCTGCCCCAGCTCGACCAGATCCACTCCGCCATTGCCCACCTCGTTCAGGAGAACAACTGATGTCTCTTACCCCCAATTACTACCGCGATCGGGTCTGCCTCAACGTGCTGGCAGGTTCCAAAGAGAATGCCGTCGACATTTATGAGGCCGCCGAGGGCCACGTCCTGGTCGGTGTGCTCTCCAAGAACTACCCGGACATCCCCTCTGCCGTCGCCGACATGCAGGCCTACGCCAAACTTATCGACAACGCCCTCTCCATCGGGCTGGGAGCAGGTGATCCGCGCCAGTCCGCCATGGTGGCCGAGCTGGCCCGCCAGTTGCAGCCTCAGCATGTCAATCAGGTGTTCACCGGGGTCGGGGCCAGCCGGGCGCTGCTCGGTCAAGCTGACACCCTCATCAATGGCCTTGTCTCCCCCACCGGCACGCCGGGGATGGTGAAGATCTCCACCGGCCCCCTCAGCGCGCAGCAGGCTGACGGCATCGTCCCCATCGATACCGCCATTGCCCTGCTCAAGGACATGGGCGGCAGCTCGGTCAAATTCTTCCCCATGGGGGGACTCGCCTGCCGCGCCGAGTATCAGGCAGTGGCCGAGGCCTGTGCCCGACACGGCTTCTGGCTGGAGCCCACCGGCGGCATCGATCTTGAGAACTTCGAGGAGATAGTGCGGATCGCGCTGGAGGCAGGAGTCGAGAAGGTGATCCCCCATGTCTACAGCTCCATCATCGACAGCGAGAGCAGCCAGACCCGGCCGGAGGATGTGCGTACCCTCCTCGCCATGGTGAAGGCACTGCTGGCATAGCAACCCCACAGGCACCGGTCCGATCACTGGGCGGTGCCTGGCTTGTTAATGACCCCCTTGTTAACATCGACCCACCATGCGCGACAGGAGTCCTCACCCCCTCATGACCAAGCTGCCCCACCCCAGACTCCAGCAACTGCTCGCCCTGCTTCACGCCGAGCCTCTGCCACAGGAGGAGCTGGCCCGCCGTCTCAATGTTTCCACCCGCACGGTGCGTACCGACGTGGCGACCCTGAACGAGCTCATTGCCACCCGGGGCGCCCACCTGATCCATCAGCGGGGCAGCGGTTACCAGCTCAAGATCTACAATCAGGGACTGTTCGATGCGCTGCTGGCCGCCCAGGGGCAGGAGAGCCCCCTGCCTCGCACCAGCCGCGAGCGGGTGCTGCACCTCCAGGTCTTGCTGCTGACGGCGGAACAGGGGATCAAACTCGACGAGCTGGCGGACACTTGGTATCTAAGCCGGGCGGCTTTACAAGGGGACATGACGGAGGTGCGGGAGCGGCTCGCCCACTTCGGGCTCACCATCGACAGCAAACCCAGGGTGGGGATGCGCATTGCGGGAAGCGAGATGGCGATCCGCGCCTGCCTCACCCAACTGCTCTGCCAGGAGCTGCTGCACCAGCATCCGCTCCAGAGCCTGTTGCCCACCCTCTGCCCCAGCAAGACGCTGGAGGTAGTGGGCAACCACATTCACGAGCAACTCGGTCGCCATCAGCTGCGCCTGGCCGACGAGAGCCTGCAGCAAGTCACCGTCTACTGTGCCGTCGCCCTGCTTCGCCAGGCGTCTGGTCACGAGTTGCGCCAGTTTGCCAGCGACGACATCACCCCGCCCCTGGCAGTGGTGGCCCGCGACATCTATGCCGAGCTGCCGACCCTGACTTCACCGGGGCAGGAAGAGATCGCCTGTCTCGCCATCCAGATCCAGGCTCGCCTCACTGCAGAGACGCCCCTGCTCAGCCCGGCCATGGCGGCCGAGAGCGAGCAGCTGACGGCGCACCTGCTGGGTTACATCCACCAGCACTACCCCTATGACCTGCGCGGCGACCCGCAATTGCGAGCCGACCTGCAGACCCACATCGGCGCCATGCTGCTGCGGGTCAAATACCAGATTGGTAGCCACAATCCCCTGGCGGACCACATCAAGCAGTATTACCCCCTCGCCTACGACATCACCCTGGCGGCCATCTCTGAGTGGATCAGGCAGACCCCCTACCGGTTGACCCATCACGAGATCGGCTACCTGGTGATCCACATCGGAGTCGGCCTGGAGCGCCACTACGACATCGGTTACACCCGGCGCCCCCAGGCGCTGCTGCTGTGCGATGCGGGCAACGCCACCTTCCGGGTGCTGGAAGCACGCATCCGGCGGGAATACCCCCAACTGCAGCTGACCACGCTGGAGTCGGTGCGGGACTATGAGGGACTGGTGCGAGTCGAGCAGGATTTCGTCATCAGCACCCTCAAGGTGAGCGAGAAGAATGCTCCCGTGGTACAGGTCTCCCCCTTCCCGACCCAATACCAGCTGGAGCAGCTCGGCAAGCTGGTGCTCGTCGATCGCACCCGTCCCTATCTGCTCGACAAGTATTTCGATGCCGACCACTTCATGGTGCTTGATGAACCCATCAGCCAGGGGATGCTGTTTGATCGCATCTGCAGCCAGCTTGAGGCGGAGGATCTGGTGCAGAGCGGATTCCGGGGATCCTTGCAGGAGCGGGAGCGGATCGTCTCCACCCTGCTGGGGGACGGCATCGCTCTGCCCCACTCCCTCGGCCTGCTGGCGCGCCGCACCCTGGTCTATACCGTGCTGGCCCCCCAGGGGATCGATTGGGGAAACGGCGAGAGCGCTACCCTCATCTTCGTGCTGGCCATCGCCAAGGCGGATTATGAGGAAGCCATGGGACTTTATGATCTGTTTCTGGCACTGATGAACGAAAAAGCCAGCAGAAGTCTGCTGGCTTGTCGGGATTTTGCCGCTTTCAAGGCGCTGGCTCGCAGCGCACCTTGAGCACGCCGAGGCGTATTACTCCTCATTGAAGCCCGAGGTGAACAGCGCCACCACGGCGGCCAGGGCCTCCACCTCTTCGGGGCCCTCCACCTGCACCTCCACCTGTTTGCCCTGGGCGGAGTCCAACATCAGCAGGCCGATCACGCTGTCCGCGTCGGCCTCGACTCCCTCTTCGTTGCGCAGCAGCACGTGGGCATCGAACCCCTGCACCAGCTCGAACAGCATCATGGCCGGTCGGGCGTGAATGCCTAACTTGTTTTTGACTTCTACCGAGGCGGAAACGGTCATCTGAGCATCCTGTGGATCTGTCAGGCGGGGTTTGAACGCTTGTCCAACGTGCGATGGCGGATCTGCACGTTCTTGCCAAGCAACCGGAATGCGCTGGCCAGCCGCTCGGCGATGAACACCGAGCGGTGTTGTCCGCCGGTACAGCCAATCCCGACGGTCACATAGCTGCGATTGTTGCGCTCCAGGTGGGGCAACCAGGTCCCCAGCATATTCTCGATCTGCTGGATGAACAGCATGACATCCGGCTGGCTGGAGAGGTAGTTGGCCACGGGCTCATCCTTGCCGGTGAAGGGCTTGAGCTCCGGGATCCAGTGCGGGTTGGGCAGGAAACGGGCGTCGAACACGAAGTCCGCATCCTTGGGAATGCCGTACTTGAAACCGAACGACTCGAACACCAGCACCAGCTCGTTCTCTTTCTTGCCGAGCACCCGGGTTTTGATGAGCTCGCTGAGATCGTGGATGCTGAGGTTGGTGGTGTCGATGCGCAGGTCGGCGGTCGAGGAGAGTGGTGCCAGCAGGTGGGTCTCTTCCCGGATCGCCTCGTCCAGCGAAAGCTTGTTGCGGGACAGAGGGTGCAGACGGCGGCTCTCACCGTAGCGTTTGAGCAGGGTCGCGTTGTCCGCATCGAAGAAGAAGCTCGAAAACTTGACTCGCCCCTCGTTGCGCACCTGGCTCAGCAGGTTCTCCAGCCTGTCTGCCTGGGCAGGCAGGTTGCGCACATCGATGCTGACCGCCAGCTTGTCATACTGGCTCTCCACCGACACGATCAACTGGGGCAGCAGGTTGACCGGCAGGTTGTCCACGCAGTAGTACCCGAGATCCTCGAGCACCCTCAGGGCCACCGTCTTGCCGGAGCCCGAACGACCGCTTACTACTATTAACTGCATCTTGTCCCCTCACGCCAACGTGGCTGTGTCAGACCCGGCCTCAGGCCGACGTCATGATCTGATAGAGTTCTTCGTCGCTGGTCGCCTGGCGCAACTGGCGGCAGACGGCCTTGTCAGCCAGTTTGGATGCCATCAGGGAAAGAGTCTTGAGGTGCTGCTTGCACTCGCTTTCCGGCACCAGCAATGCAAAGAGCAGGTCAACCGGTTGATTGTCGATAGAATCGAAAGGGATGGGCTCGGAGAAGGTCATCAACACGGCGGTCGGCGCGAAGGCGTCGTCAATCCGGCCGTGGGGGATGGCGATACCGGCTCCGATCCCGGTACTGCCCATCTTTTCTCGCGCCAGCAGGCTTTCAAACAGGACCTGGCGGGAAGCGCCGAGGCGCTCTGCGGCCAGTTCACTGATGATCTCGAGCGCGCGTTTCTTGCTGGTACAAGGGACCGCACTCTTGGTGCAGTCCCGACTCAGTATGTGTTCAAGTTGCATAGTTATTTTTGATTTAACTTATCTTTGTGCTTGATGATCTGCCGATCCAGTTTATCCAGCAGGGTATCAATCGCCGCATACATGTCGGCATGCTGCGAATTGGCGAACACCTCTCCCCCGCTGACATGCAGCTTGGCTTCGGCGATCTGGTTCAGTTTTTCGACGCTCAACACCACGTGTACGTTGTTGATATGGTCAAAGTGACGCTCGAGTTTGGCAAATTTGTTGTTCACATAATCACGCAGAGCTTCGGTAATCTCGACATGGTGTCCGGTCAGGTTAATTTGCATAACGTCTTCCTTTTGTTTGCCTAAACCAGGCGTTTGCGCTGATTGGATGGCGGGATCAACAAGGATTCACGGTACTTTGCGATCGTGCGTCTCGCCACCATAATACCCTGTTCGGCCAGCAAATCCGCGATCTTGCTATCACTAAGCGGCTTGGCGGGGTTTTCCGCCGTCACCAGCTTCTTGATCAGGGCGCGAATAGCGGTCGATGAGCACTCTCCTCCTCCCTCCGTATTGACGTGACTGGAGAAAAAAAACTTCAGTTCAAAAATGCCGCGGGGCGTATGCATGTACTTCTGGGTCGTGACCCGTGAAATGGTCGACTCATGCATCTCCACCGCTTCCGCGATGTCGTTGAGTACCATGGGTTTCATGGCCTCTTCGCCGTACTCGAAAAAGCCCTGCTGCTGCTCGACGATGCAGCTGGCCACCTTGAGCAGGGTGTCGTTACGACTCTCCAGGCTCTTGATGAACCACTTGGCCTCCTGCAAATGAGAACGGATGAACTGGGTATCCGTGCTGCTGCGGGCATTGCGCGCCATGGCCGCATAGGCCTCGTTGACACGGATGCGCGGAGCAGAATCCGGATTGAGTTCAACCACCCACTTGCTGCCCTTCTTGACCACGGACACATCCGGGATCACGTACTGGGATTCACTCTGGATGATGCCGTTGCCGGGTCTGGGCTCCAGTTGCTGGATGAGATCCAGCACCTCCTTGAGATCGCTCTCCTTGAGGCGGGTCTTGCGAGCCAGGGTGCGGTAGTCGCGATTGCCGAGCAGGTCCATGTGTTCGCGGATCACCTCTCTGGCTTCCTCGAGCCAGGGCAGGTCCGGCGAATACTGGCCGAGCTGGATCAGCAGACACTCTTGCACCGAACGGGCGGCGATGCCGACCGGATCGAAATGCTGCACCCGCTTGAGCACGGCTTCGATCTCATCCAGTTCGACTTCTACCTCCTCGCTGCTGACTGCAGCCTGAATATCCTCGAGGGTGGCAGTCAGATACCCGGATTCGTCGATGGCATCGATGATGGCAAGCGCGATGGCAGCATCCACATCACTGAACGGGGTGAGCCGCATCTGCCACAGCAGGTAGTCCTGCAGGTTCTCGGTGGTCTCCCCCTGATAGACGCTGTCTTCCCCGTCATGGATGGGGCCTGCACTCTGAGCTGTACCGGCCGAGTAGACCTCGTCCCAGGTGGTGTCCACCGGCAGTTCATCCGGCATGCTCTCCTGGGCCATGGCATCGCTGGAGTCGAGTTGACTGGCGTCCTGTGTCTCTGCCTGACTGGTTTCCTGCGCCTCGTTCTCCTCTTGCTCCAGCAAAGGGTTGTTGTCGAGCGCTTGCTGAATTTCCTGCTGGAGTTCCAGGGTGGAGAGCTGGAGCAGACGAATCGCTTGTTGTAATTGTGGCGTCATGGTCAGGGACTGACCGAGACGCAACTGTAATGTCGGCTTCATCTACGTCGGGATATCCTTATGTTCAGCGAGGCAGTCACCTAACAAAAATGAGGGGTGCCCCCTTACTATAGACTGAATTGATCGCCCAAATAGACGCGCTTGACCTGCTCATCGGCGAGGATATCGGCCGGCGCGCCCTCGGCAATCATCTTGCCGTGGCTGACGATGTAGGCCTTCTCGCACACATCCAGCGTCTCTCTGACGTTGTGGTCCGTAATCAGCACACCCAACCCGCGCTCTTTCAGATGCTGGATGATCTTTTTGATATCGATGACTGAAATAGGATCAACACCTGCGAAAGGCTCATCGAGCAGAATAAATCTCGGTTCTGCCGCCAGCGCCCGGGCGATTTCCACCCGGCGCCGCTCCCCACCCGAGAGGCTCTGGCCCAGGCTGTCGCGGATATGGGTGATATTGAACTCTTCCAGCAACTGTTCGACCTTATCCTCCCGCTCTTCGCGGCTCAACCCCTTGCGGGTCTGCATGACCCCCATCAAGTTGTCGAACACCGACAGGCGCCGGAAGATGGAGGCCTCCTGAGGCAGATAGCCGATGCCATTGCGGGCACGGATATGCATGGGCTGCAGGCTGATGTCCTGCTCGTCGATGGTGATGAGGCCGGCATCTCGCTGCACCAGGCCCACGATCATGTAGAAGGAGGTCGTCTTGCCCGCACCGTTCGGGCCGAGCAGGCCCACGATCTGGCCCGTTCCCACCTCCAGGCTCACATCGCTGACCACCATGCGGCGCTTGTAGCTCTTTTGCAGACCCGTTGCTTTTAACACTGCCATGGCTGTTGTTTCCTACTTCTTCTGATCGGCGGGTTTGTCAAAGTTCTCCACCTGATCCGGCAGGAACACCGTCTTGACGCGCTGGGTGGGCCCCTTGCTCTCGGCAATCATCTTCTGCTTGACGATGTCGTAGCGAATGAGATCGCCGGTCACCTGGCTGTCTTCCTGCTTGAGCTGGCCATTGCCGGTGATGGTCACCAGCCGGTTCTTAAGCTCGTAGCGGATGCTGTTGCCATGGGCATTAACCGGTTTGCCGTTGTCCAGCACCTGGAAGAAGGTGGCTGGGTTGCCATACGCGGTCATGACCTCGGCGCCCTTGTCGCCGGAGCGGATCACCACCACCTTGTCAGCCTTAATCTTGATGGTGCCCTGGGTGATGATGACATCCTCGCTGAAGGTAATGCGGTTGTCCTGCATCTCCGCCACCTGCTTGACCGCATCCACATAGACCTTCTCGGCAAAGTCGGACTCTTTGGCATTCAGGGAACCGCACAGCAACAGGGCCGTGAGGGCCAGATTAACGTTTTTCATTGAAATAAGTGGCATGGCCTTTATCCAGTAACTCGAAATATTTACGTTCCAGGTGACCCTTGAGGCCAACGCCCTCGGTCTGGAACTCCTGGCCCACAATGCTGATGTGCTGGTTGCTTCTCATCCCCTGCGTCACCAGATCCAGCTCCAGATAGGAGGTATCCAGCGTGGAGATGAAGGAGGCGGGCAGCAGACCGTCCAGATGCACCTTGTCACGGAGGATCACATTGTCATCGGTGTTGAGCACCCCGGTTTCGGCCGTCAGCTTCCATTCGGCCGCGCCCTTGTCATCGAACATGTAGACCACCGGCTTGGTGAAAGTGGCCTGCTCGAGCACCTGGTAGTACTCCGCATATTCGGATTCCAGCCGCTCGGTGCGCTTGCCCTGCTCGTTGAAGCGGGTCGTCACCAACTCTCTGGCGGTGAAGTCCGGTTGAAAATTTTCCGTCTTGGTGGTCGGCTCGGGGACCAGCTCGATCTCCCCCAGCTGCCAGGCCGCCAGCGCAGCCAGAAACAGCAGGCCGAACAGCACAGTCTGTTTGTTCATCGCGACGCCTCGGGTTGATAGTCAGCCAATCCCTGGGCCTGCAAGATCAGGTCGCACACCTCGCGCACGGCCCCGACGCCACCGCCAAGCCGCGTCACCAGATCCGCCTTCGCCAGCACAAGCGGATGGGCGTCGGCAACGGCGATACCCAGGCCGCAAGCCTGCATCACCGGCAGATCGATGGTGTCATCTCCCATATAGGCGGCTTGCGATCCATCCAGCCCGAGCTTGGTCAGCAAGGCCTCGAAGTGGGGCAGCTTTTTGTCTGCACCCTGCACCAGGTGCTGGACTCCCAGACTCCTCATGCGATCGCTGACGATGCGGGAGTTTCGCCCCGTGATGATGGCAATCTCGATGCCCGCATTGAGCAGGGCACGCATGCCGGCACCATCACGGGTGCAGAAAGTCTTCAGCTCTTCGCCGTTATTGCCCATATAGATGAAGCCGTTGGAGAGCACCCCATCCACATCGCACACCAGCAGGCGGATCTGCGCCGCCTTCTCGTACTGGCTGCGCGTCACCAGACCATAGAGGGTCGGTACGTCTTGCATCAAATTACTCCGGCTTTCAGCAGGTCATGCATGTTGAAGGCACCCAGCGGGTGTCTCTCTCCATCCACAACCAACAACCCGTTGATTTTCCTGGTTTCCATCAGCTTGACGGCCTCGGCCGCCATCATCTCAGGCCCTACGGTAACACAGTTCACCGTCATGACACGGCTGATGGGGGTGTGATGGATGTCCACCTGCAGGTCCAGAATGCGGCGCAGGTCACCATCGGTGAACAGACCGGCAAGCAGCCCTTGATCGTCCACCACCGCCGTCATGCCGAGCCCCTTGCGGCTCACTTCCAGCAGCGCCTGGCTGATGGTGGCATCTATCCCCACCTTGGGCAACAGCTCGCCGCTGTGCATCAGATCGCCCACTCGCAACAGCAACCGCTTGCCGAGGGACCCGCCCGGATGCGACAGCGCAAAGTCATCGGCGGTGAAGCCACGGGCCTCCAGTAGGGCCACGGCCAGCGCGTCCCCCATCACCAGGGTGGCGGTAGTGCTGGATGTCGGGGCCAGACCGAGGGGGCAGGCCTCTTTCTCCACCTTGATGCACAGGTGCACGTTGGCCTCTTTCGCCATGGTGGAAGCCGAATTGCCAGTCATGCAGATGAGTGGAATGCCGCGGCGCTTGAGCACCGGCAGCAGGGCCAGGATCTCGTCGCTCTCGCCGGAGTTGGAAATGGCGATGATGAGATCCCCGGCTGAGATCATGCCGAGATCCCCGTGGCTCGCCTCGCCCGGGTGCAGGAAGAAGGCGGGCGTTCCCGTGCTGGCCAGGGTCGCGGCAATCTTGTTGCCGATATGACCCGACTTGCCCATGCCGGTCACCACTATCTTGCCGCCACAGCGCAGCACCATCTCGCAGGCGCGCTCGAACGCCTCGTCAAGGTACTGGTAGAGTCCATCAATGGCTTGTTTTTCTATGTCCAGCACCGCTCGGGCGCTGCGACGGAAATCGAACAATTCAGACACTTTTTCAGGCTTTACAGACATAAAGGCACAGCTCCGGGCCGAAATTTGCTGCGGGATTATAAAAAAGTCTGCCGAGATAAGCGAATCGGATGCGGAATGGGCGGTCATTGACGCAGGTTGTTACATAAAACTGTCGCGTACTTGGGGGGGAAACCCGCTCAATAGTTGTTCCTCGCTGTTGCTTAGACCTAGACTAGCCCATAAAATTCGCTCTTCATTTATACCGGATGGACAATTGTTTGAACGATGACCTGATCACCATCTCCGACCTGACCTTCAGTCACGGGGATCGGCTGCTGTACGACAGGATCAACCTGACCATTCCCCGTGGCAAGGTCACCGCCGTCATGGGTCCGAGCGGGATCGGCAAGACCACCTTGCTGCGCCTGATCGGGGGCCAGCTCAAGCCTGAGTCCGGTCATATCCTGTTTGACGGGGAAGACATTCCCACTCTCTCCCGTTCGCGCCTGTATGAAGTGCGGAAACGGATGAGCATGCTGTTCCAGAGTGGCGCATTGTTCACCGGCATGACCGTCTTCGACAACGTGGCCTTCCCGCTGCGGGAGCACTCCGGCCTGCCGGAAGAGCTGATCCGCACCATCGTCATGATGAAACTGCAGGCTGTCGGTCTGCGCGGGGCGGCCAAGCTGATGCCGTCAGAGCTCTCCGGTGGCATGGCGCGTCGCGCGGCCCTGGCGAGATCCATCGCGCTGGATCCGGATCTCATCATGTATGACGAGCCCTTCGTGGGGCAGGACCCCATCACCATGGCGGTGCTGGTGAAGCTCATCAAGGAGCTCAACGATGCCCTCGGCATCACCTCCGTCATCGTCACCCACGACGTGAAGGAGGTGCTGAGCATCGCCGACTACGCCTACATCATCGCCAACCGCAAGGTAGTGGCACACGGCACACCGGAGCAGCTGCGCGAGGAGCACAATCCCGAAGTCGAGCAGTTCCTCAAGGGATTGCCCGACGGTCCTGTTCCGTTTCATTTTCCGGCAGGCGACCTGCTACAGGATCTGTGATGTTGACAAGTCAGATAAGCAAGCTGGGCCGCAGCGGTGTGCGTTTCATCAACGCCGTCGGCCGGGCAACCATCATGCTGTTTCATGCACTGGCAGGACGACCCCAGCCACGCAAGCACTTCCCGCTGCTGGTGCAGCAACTGTATGTGGTGGGAGTGCAATCCGTCGCCATCATACTGGTGTCCGGCCTCTTCATCGGCATGGTGCTCTCCCTGCAGGGTTACAACGTATTGAAGGATTTCGGCGCAGAGCAGAGCCTGGGGCCTCTGGTTTCCCTCTCCCTGCTCCGTGAGCTGGGCCCGGTCGTCACCGCCCTGCTGTTCGCCGGTCGTGCGGGCTCCGCCCTCACCGCCGAGATCGGCCTGATGAAGGCCACCGAGCAGCTCTCCAGCCTGGAGATGATGGCGGTCGATCCGCTGCGTCGGGTCGTGGCGCCCCGCTTCTGGGCCGGGGTCATCAGCATGCCGCTGCTGGCCTTCATGTTCAGCCTGATCGGCATCTTTGGCGGCAAGCTGGTTGGTGTCGACTGGCTGGGGGTGGACGAAGGCAGTTTCTGGTCCGCCATGCAGGCCTCCGTCGACTGGCAGGACGACATCATGCAAGGCGCTATCAAGAGCCTGATCTTCGCCCTGGTGGTGACCTGGATAGCGCTCTTCAACGGCTATGATGCCAAACCGACCTCGGCCGGGATCAGTCAGGCGACGACCCGTACCGTGGTTCACTCATCCCTGGCCGTGCTCGGTCTGGATTTTATACTCACCGCAGTCATGTTTGGATAAGGGAAAGATGAAGTTCAGCAAAGTAGAATTTCTGGTTGGCGCCTTCATGCTGGCTGGCATCGCGGCCATTCTGGCATTGGCACTGCAAGTGGCGGGATTGAGTTTCAAACCGGAAGGAGAAACCTATACCCTGCGCGCCCATTTCGATAATATCGGCGGCCTGAAAGTACGCTCGCCGGTCAAGGTCGGCGGCGTCGTCGTCGGTCGTGTCAGCGACATCACCCTGGATCCCAAGAGCCAGGTCCCCATCGTTTCCCTGCAGATGCAGAAGAGTGCCGGCGAGTTCTCCGAGACCAGCACCCTCTCCATCCTGACCTCTGGCCTGCTCGGTGAGCAGTACATCGGTCTGGCACCGGGGTTCAGCGATGAGGAGATGGGCACCAGCATGCTCAAGGATGGCGACATGATCGAAGACACCAAGTCCGCCATCGTGCTGGAAGATCTGATTGGCAAGTTCCTCTACAGCCAGTCCTCTCCGGCCAACACACCCGCAACCAAGGAGTAACCATGTTCAAGAAGATCGCCCTGATGCTGGGTCTGATGACCAGCATGCTGTTCTCCCTCGTCGCCCGTGCGGATGTCAACACTTCGGACCCCTATGCCCTCGTGGATCAGGCCGCCCAGCAGACCTTTGCCCGCCTGAAAGCCGATCAGGCCCAGGTAAAGAGCAACCCAGATCACCTGCGCGTTATCATCCGCGAGGAGCTGCTGCCCTACGTGGACAACCGCTTCGCCGCCTACAAGGTGCTCGGCAACCAGATCAAACAGACAACCCCTGCCCAGCGTGACGCCTTTGTGGACGTCTTCACCGAGTACATGGTGAGCTCCTACGCCGACGCCCTGGCACACTTTGACAAGCAGACCGTCAAGGTCCAGCCCGGCAAAGCCGCCGAGAGCAACATCACCGCCGTCAACGTCAGCGTGAAAGAGGCCGGCAAGCCGGACATCTTCCTCGAGTTCAAGCTGCGCAAGAACAACAAGACCGGCGAGTGGAAAGCCTTCGACATGGTTGCCGAAGGGATCAGCCTGCTCTCTGCCAAGCAGAACGAGCTGGGCGGCCTCATTCGCCAGAACGGCATCGATGCGGTGATCGCCCAGCTGCGTGAACACAACGCCAAGCCGCTGGTGATCAAGTCATGATCCTGAGCGGTGACTTGCTGGCCCCGCAGGTCAACGATCTGTGGCAACGCCGCGCCGACTGGTGGCAGGACGACCGGCTCGAACTCGGTGCCGTCACTACCCTGGATTCCGCCGGCCTTGCCCTGCTGGTCAAGTGGGCCAAGGCGGCACTGGCACGGGGTGCCACTCCGACACTGGTGGGTGCCTCCAACGATTTCCATACACTGGCCAACCTCTACGGGGTGGCCAGCCTCTTTCATTCAACCCCGCTCACAACTGAGGACTCATAATGCAAGTCTCTGAAATTGAAGCGATACTCCTCGAGGCTTTGCCATTGTCCGAAGTCCATGTCAAAGGGGACGGCAGTCACTACCAGGTGATCGCCGTCGGCGACATGTTTGACGGCATGAGCCGGGTCAAGAAACAACAGGCCATCTATGCCCCGCTGATGGACAAGATCGCCACCAACGAGATCCACGCTCTCTCCATCAAGGCCTATACCGACGCCGAGTGGAAACGCGAGCGTAAATTCCTGCTGCCCTCCTGATTTGGTAAAGAAGTAAACCATGGACAAATTCAAGATCACCGGCCCCTGCACCCTCTCCGGTGAAGTGACCATCTCTGGCGCCAAGAATGCCGCCCTGCCCATCCTGTTTGCCACCCTGCTGTGTGACGAAGAGGTTCAACTCTCCAACGTACCGCGCCTGAAAGACGTGGGTACCACCCTCAAGCTGCTGGAGATGCTGGGCGCCACCACCAAGGTCAACGGCAACGTGACCGTGCTGACCGGTGCGGTAAACAATCATGTCGCCCCCTACGAGCTGGTGAAGACCATGCGTGCTTCCATCCTGGCCCTGGGCCCGCTGGCAGCCCGCTTCGGTGCAGCAGACGTCTCCCTGCCCGGCGGCTGTGCCATCGGTGCCCGCCCGGTCAACCTGCATGTCCACGGCCTGGAGCTGATGGGCGCGAAGATCGTCATCGAAGAGGGCTACATCAAAGCCCGCGTCGACGGCCGCCTGAAAGGTGCCCACATCCTGATGGACATGGTTTCCGTGACCGGTACCGAGAACCTGATGATGGCCGCCACCCTGGCTGACGGTCGCACCGTGATCGAAAACGCCGCCCGTGAGCCGGAGGTGGTCGATCTGGCCAACTTCCTCAACGCGCTGGGCGCCAAGATCCAGGGCGCCGGCACCGATACCCTGACCATCGACGGCGTAGAACGTCTGCACGGTGGCAGCTACAGCGTGCAGCCCGATCGCATCGAGACCGGCACCTTCCTGGTGGGCGCCGCCGTGACCGGTGGCAAGATCACCTGCCGCAACACCGACCCCAGCCTGCTGGAAGCCGTACTGGTCAAACTGGAAGAGGCTGGCGCCCTGATTGAAAAGGGTAACGACTGGATCACCCTCGACATGACAGGTCGCACCCTGAAACCTGTCACCATCAAGACCGCCCCCTACCCGGCGTTCCCGACCGACATGCAGGCCCAGTTCACCGTGCTGAACGCGGTCGCCCAGGGCACCGGCATGGTCACCGAGACCATCTTCGAGAACCGCTTCATGCACGTGCCCGAGCTGGTACGGATGGGTGCCGACATCGAACTGCAGGGCAATGTGGCCATCTGCCGCGACACCCAGCAGCTCAAGGGTGCCCAGGTGATGGCGACCGATCTGCGCGCCTCCGCCAGCCTGGTGCTGGCCGGCTTCGTGGCCGAAGGGGCCACCATCGTCGATCGCATCTATCACATCGACCGTGGCTACGAAGACATCGAGCACAAGCTGCAAGGCCTGGGTGGTCGCATCGAGCGCATCAAGGAATAAGCTGGCTTCACCATGAGCCGACGATAAAAAAGGCCCCCTCGCCAGGCGAGGGGGCCTTTTTCATGACTCCGAATGGCGGCAGCCCCTTCTCCCCTTGCGGGAGAAGGGGCGGGGATGAGGAGGACAAGCAGACACCCTTTCCCCAAGGGAGAGGGTCAAGGGCTCAGGCGGTCAGCCGCTCCAGCTCGCCGATAAGCCAGATGGCCTCCTGGCGATGGGAGCCGCACACGTCCGCCATGGGGCGAAAGCCGCCGCACACCGCCGGGCGCTCCGGCTGGCCGAAGATCTTGCACCCCAGGTGCGCATCGAGCTGCACACAGGGCACACCGGCGGGCTTGCCATCCGGCATGCCGGGAATGGCACTGCTGATGCTGGGGGCGATGCAGCAGGCACCGCATCCCTGACGACATTCCATGTGATTTTTCCTCTGTGGGGCACCGCAGTGTAGCAAGGAGTCCGGTTTCTCCTAAGCCTTATCCCTGCCCGGGCACCCTGGCGCCCTGCAGAGCGCAAAAAGCCCGGCAGTGCCGGGCTTTTTGCTGCGGAAGTCAGCACATCACAGGATGATGTCGCGCACCACGCTGTCCTTGCGATCCAGGAAGTGGATCGACTTGATGCGACGGCATGAGAGTACGTGACTTGCCGCCACCGCCATCCTCCGGCTTACAGGATAATGTCGCGTACCACGCTGTCCTTGCGATCCAGGAAGTGGATCGACTTGATACGACGGATGGTGCGCGATTTGCCGCGGATCAGCAGGGTCTCGGTGGTCGCCATGACGCCGTCGCTGGTGATCCCTTCCAGCAGATCACCCTTGGTGATGCCGGTGGCCGAGAAGATGACGTTGTCATTCTTGGCCAGATCTTCGAGCTTGAGCACCTTGCTCACGTCGATGCCCAGCTCCTCGCAGCGCGCGATCTCCTGTTCACCCAGGGCGCGAACCTCGGGGCTGTCACCCTTGACCTGGTGGCGGGGGATCAGGCGAGCCTGCATGTCACCGTCCAGGGCGCGGATCACCGCCGCCGAGATCACCCCTTCCGGTGCGCCACCGATGCCGTAGAGCATGTCCACTTCGCTGTCCGGCAGACAGGTGAGGATGGAGGCGGCCACGTCACCGTCGGGAATGGCGAACACCCGCACCCCCAGGCCCTGCATCTCCTTGATCGCCTTGTCATGACGCGGCTTGGCCAGGGTGATGACGGTCAGACGGGAGAGGGGCTTGCCGAGCGCCTTGGCCACGGCCTTGAGGTTCAGCTCCAGGGCCTGATCGAGATCGATGGCGCCTCTCGCCTTGGGGCCCACGATCAGCTTTTCCATGTACATATCAGGCGCTTTCAGGAAAGAACCCTTGTCGCCCACCGCCAGCACGGCCAGGGCATTGGCCTGACCCATGGCGGTCATGCGGGTCCCCTCGATGGGGTCGACCGCGATGTCCACGGCGTCGCCCTGACCCGTGCCCACCTTCTCGCCGATGTAGAGCATGGGGGCTTCGTCGATCTCCCCTTCGCCGATCACAATCTCGCCATCGATCTGGATCTGATTGAGGATGTGACGCATGGCCGCCACGGCCGCGCCATCGGCGATATTCTTGTCACCACGTCCGAGCCACTTGTAGCCAGCCAGTGCAGCCGCTTCCGTCACTCGGGAAAATTCGATTGCCAGTTCACGTCTCATCGCATATCCAACCTTAGGAGCTCGAAAACGGGCGGCATTCTACCACAAGGGCAAACCTTTGCGCGTAAAAGTGGCGACCAGCCACATAAATCCCGGTTTTCATCCCGCTGACATGGAACCGACACGGTTTGTTCATTGCACGGTCACCCGACTGTCATCTGTCACTTCTAGCATGGCCCCGTCTTTTAAAACAAAAGCTTGCAACACAAGGGATCATGATGAAAAAGCTGACAGTAGTAGCATTGGCTCTTACCGCCGCCTTCCAGGCTCAAGCCGTCGAAGTGTACAAAAACGAGAGCACCCTGCTCGACCTCTACGGCCGCATCTACGCCGGCCAGTTCTTCGGCGAGAAGAAAGAGCTGGACGCCAACGGTGACATCAAAAACGAATACAGCGACAAGCAGGGGGCCAACCAGTTTGTCCGTCTGGGCGCCAAGGTAGAGAGCGAGATCAACCCGGGTCTCAAGGCGCTGGCCCAGTACGAACTGCAGATGTACATCAACGACAGCGAGAAGACCGTCAGCGAGAACTCCGACAACCTGCGTACCCGTCTGGCGTTCGCCGGTGTCGGCGCCAACTGGGGGACCGTCACCTTCGGTCGCCAGAAGGGGGCTCCTGGCTTCCTGGCGGACTGGACTGATGTCTCCCTCTCCGACGGTTACGGCAACGAGGCACTGGGCGCCAAGACCGACACCTTCGCCACCAACCGCGCCGGCTCCGTGCTGAAGTACTCCGGCCTGTTCAACGGTTTCCAGGTAGATACCAGCTACAAGTTCGATGGCGGTGACACCGAAGAAACCTCCAGCAAGGACAGCGATGCCGCCTACGGTGCCGCCGTGGCCTACACCTTCCCGTTCAACCTCTCCCTGGGGACCGCCTACAACGTGGGCATCCGCGACAAGAGCGGTGAAGAGGATGCCAAGCTGTGGCTGCTCTCCGCCAAGTACGACAACAAGGCCCTCTACGCCGCCCTGAGCTATGCCGACGGCAGCGACTTCCTGGCCACTGGCAAGGATCACACCGGCTGGGAAGGGGCGCTGGGTTACAACTTCGAGAGCGGCTTCGGCCTGATGGCCCTGTGGAACAAGCAGAAGGTGGAGCAGGCTGGCAAGTCTGACTACGACTCCATCGACTACTACACCCTGGGTGCCCAGTACAAGTTCAACAAGAACCTGCGCGTCATCGGCGAGTACCGCATCAACAACCTCGACAGCCATGACAGCGGCAAGCTCAACACCAAGGATGACTTCCAGCTGGCGGCCCGCTACGACTTCTAAGTCGGCAACCACCTGACGACACGGCGCGCAGATCCCTCTGCGCGCCGTTTTTCATTTGGGATGATCGCGTTGTCACTGAGGCTCAGAGCTTCTTCTGCCAGAACATGGCTCGGCCCACCTCGGGATCGAGCTCATAACCCGCAAAGCCGCTGGCGCGATAGGCAGCCTGCGCCACCTTGTTCCCCTCCAGCACCTCCAGGGTCAGCTTGCAGCAACCGAGTTCCCGGGCGAGCCGCTCCGCCTCCGCCAACAGCCGCTTGCCGATGCCCTGGCCGCGATGGGCAGGGTGCACCGCCATGTCGTGGATATTGAGCAGCGGCTGACAGGCGAAGGTCGAAAAACCCTCGAAGCAGGTGGCAACGCCAGCGGGCTCCCCATCGACCCAGGCCAGCAGCACATGAGCACCGGGTCGCGCGGCCAGGGCGTCGGCCAGATTCGCCTTCACCTCGTCCGCCAGTGCATTGCCGCCCCCCATCTCGTCCCTGGCGTATTCGTCCAGCATCGCGATCAGCGCCTCGCCGTGGCGAGGGTTGTGCAGATCCGCCCTGATGATCTCGACCATGTTTCTCTCCCTGTGTGTTCCGGATGGTGCGCCAAGGCGCGAGGCCACCATGGTAGCGTCCCCTCCGAACCGAACCAAGGTTCCCCCGGCCTTTTCCCCGAGGTTCCAGCCCCCTCAGTGCCTGCCGCCAATGATCTCTTTTTCTTGCATCTTCTCCTTGCAAGGCAAATGAAAATCAATATCATTAGCAACCTCTCTCGATGAGAGAAATCAATAATTACAATTAAATCAACAAGTTCAGGCCGATTGGTCGACAAAGAGTCACACCCAGATGAACCATTCCAACTCCCCGCGCGCCTTGCTGGGCGTCGCCTTGCTGGCGGTTTGCACCAGCCCCCGTGCCGAAGACGAAACCCTGACCGTGGTCGGCAAACGCAGCCAACATGAAGAGGTCGCCACCGCGACCCGCACCGCCACCCCGGCCAAGCTGGTGCCCCAGAGCATCGAGACCGTCAAGGCAAGCGAGCTGACCGCCTTCGGCCAGCCCACCCTGAGTGAAGCCCTGACCGGCATCCCCGGCGTCAACGCCAGCGGCGACACCCGCTTTGACGGCGTCACCATCCGCGGTTTCAGCGCGAGCAACGACTTCTACCTCGACGGCCTGCGCGACGACATGCAATACACCCGCGACCTTGGCAATATCGAACGGGTCGAAGTGCTCAAGGGCCCCGCCGCCGTGCTCTACGGCCGTGGCAGCACGGGCGGCATCGTCAACCGGGTCAGCAAGGTTCCCCAGAAGGGGCAGGCCTCCAGCGTCAGCGCCCAGGTCGGCAGCTTCGACAGCCGACGCTTCGCCGCCGATCTCAACGGCGAGGCAGGAGAGCGGGTACAGGTGCGCCTGAACCTGGCCCAGGAAGACAAAGACAGCTTTCGCGACGACGTGACCAGCAAGCGCACCCTGCTGGCTCCCTCCGTCAACTGGGAGATCACCGACACCCTGAACTGGCTGGTGCAATACGAGCGCAACGAGCACGATCGCACCCCGGATCGCGGCATTCCCGGCGTCGATGGTCGCCCGGCGGATGTCCCCATCGAGAGCGTCTACAGCGACACACGCCGCGACTTCATCGACGATGTGGCCCAGTCCACCCGCTCCCGCTTCACCTGGGACATCAACGATCAGTGGCAACTGCGCCAGCAGCTCGGCTACACCACCCTCGACAGCCAGTTCGACAATACCTATGTCACCAGCGTCAAGGGTGACAAGGTGACCCGCGCCCGCTGGCAGCAGGATCTCAAGGCCAGCAGCCTCACCAGCAACACCGAGGCGGAAGGCCAGCTGCAAACCGGCCCCATCGCCCATCGTCTGCTGGTGGGTCTGGAGCAGGGCTGGCAGGATCGCACCCCCAAGCTCTACCAGAACGCCAACCCGATCCCGGCAGGCAACCTCTATGATCCGGGCTCCCTGCCCACCTACGACGGCGCCATGAAACTCTCCAGCGACGCCCATCACAGGGTGCGCGGTGTCGGCCTCTATGTGCAGGATCAGCTCAGCCTGGGCGACTGGCACCTGCTGGCAGGCCTGCGCCGCGACGACTTCACCGTCACCAGCCGCCGCAACGACCTCGACAAGGAAGAGACCCTCTCGGTCACCAGCCTGAGTCCGCGCCTGGGCCTGGTGTGGAACCCCATCGAGGAGCATGCCTTCTACACCTCCTACAGCAAGACCTTCACCCCGGTGGGCGGTGAGCTTATCGGCATCACCCCGGGGGACAAGAACAACAACCTGGATCCCCAGCACACCCGGCTCTATGAAGGGGGCGTGAAGAGCGACTGGCTGAACGGCCGCCTCGCCACCACCCTCTCCCTCTACCGGCTGGAGATGTACAACAAGCGCAGCAAGGATCCGCTGGATCCCACCCGGGTGATCCTCACCGGTCTGCAGCGCACCGACGGCATCGAGCTGAGCGCCCGTGCCCAGCTGACCGACGAGATCTATCTGCGCGGCGGCGTCGCCATCCAGGATGCCGAGCAGGTCAAGGCAGACGCGGACCTGCAAGGCAAGCGGCCGATGAACGTCTCCCGCCAGAACGGCCAGCTGTTCGCCGGCTACCAGAGCGGCAAGCAGGGCTGGTTCGGCGAGACCGGGGTGACGGCGGTGGGGGATCGCTTCGCCGACAACGCCAACACAACCACCTTGCCCGGTTACGCCCGCTTCGACGCCCGTGCCGGCTATCGCTGGCCCCAGTGGGAAGCTCAGTTGAGCGTGGAGAACCTGACCGATCACGACTACTTCGTCAGCGCCACCAGCGCGGCCCAGATCATGCCGGGCACGCCCCGTCAGCTGCACCTGACCGCCGCCTACCGCTTCTGATCCTCCCTGTTTACCGACCCCTCTGGCCAGCGTTCGCTGGCCAGATTGTTATGAAGCACCGAACGATGACACGCAGAAAACTCCCCCTGCACAACAACAAGTGGGTGCGCCGCATCCACGCCTGGGCAGGCTTTGCCACCCTCACCCTGATGCTGCTCTACGGCCTCACCGGCCTCTGGCTGCAACACAGGGCCGTGCTGCCCCTGCCCGGTCCCCACACCGCCAAATCGAGCGAAGAGATAGTACTGAGCACGCCGCTGGCCAGCCCGGATGAACTGAAAGCCCTGCTGCAACAGCGTTATGCAGACATGTTCGAGGAGGGGCGACCCCAGATCACCCCGCCCCAGACCCTGCCCACACCATCCGGCGCCCTCACCCTGCCGGCCCGCTGGGAGCTGCGCGGCGTCACCCTCAGCCAGAGCGTGACCGCCAGCTATGTGGAAGGCACTCTGCTGGTGCGCACCGAGCTGCAGCAGGCCAACTTCGCTGCCAGCCTCAACCGGCTGCACCGTGGCATGGGCACCGGCCAGCCCTGGCAACTGGTGGGAGATCTGGCGGCCCTGGCCATGCTGCTGCTGGCCCTCACCAGCCTGCTGATGTGGAACAAGCTGCACGGCCCCGCCGGTCGCGGCATCACCCTGCTGCTGCTGGGCGCCCTGGTCACCGTGCTGGTGGCCCTGCTCTAGCCCTTTTACCGACACCAAAACGGGATCCCGCTCCCGGCGGCGGTAACCTTGCCCGCACCTCGGGTAACAAAGGGTAACCGGCCGCCGATGGGGGTCACAGTTGGCGACCAGGCGGCTGGATAGGGAACGCCTGCGGCTGATAGGGTGCGCCCAACTCCCGAACGCCGCGAGGAATCATGCGCATCTCCAGCATCGAATGCGGGCGAGTGGTGGCCATCCTGGCCGTGATGACCATCCATCTCTCCCCTTTCAGCAACCCCTTCGACCCCGCCCTGTGGGACGGCACGCCCTACCCTCTGGTCGGGGCCGTCATCAACCAGCTCTGCCGCTTCGCGGTGCCGCTGTTCTTCCTGTGCGCCGGTTACTTCTTGCAACCCGCCCTCGCCGCTGGCCATCCGCTGACGGTCGCACTGCGCTACTGCCGACCCCTGCTGGGGCTCTGGCTGGCGTGGAGCCTGCTCTACGTGCTGATACCGTTCAACCCGCTCGCGGCGGTGAGCGAGGGCTACCTGCCCGCCATGGCAGGCCAGTGGCAGATGCAGCTCGGGGATCCGCTCAACGTCTGGTGGGTGGGCGGCATGATCCACCTCTGGTTCCTGCCCGCCCTGATGGTGGCGGTGCTGATCCTGGGGCTCTGCCAGCAGGTCCGCCTGCCGAGGCTGGCCCTGCTGCTGGGGGCCCTGCTCTACGCCCTGGCCCTGATCGGCGGCTCCTATGGCCCGCTGCTGCCGGGGGGCGAGTGGGCCCTGCTGACCCGCAACGGCCCCTTCTTCTCCTTGCTGTTCGTGGCGCTTGGCGCCGAGCTGCGCCTGCGTGCCTGGCAGCCGGACGCCAGGCGCTGCGCCCTGATGATGATGGCGGGGATGGGGCTCTACGCCCTGGAGGCCGCAGGTCTGCTGCGCGTTGCCGCCGTCCCCCTCGCTCGTCACGATTTCCTGCTGGGTTCGCTCCCCTGGGCACTGGGGCTGTTCGGCCTGCTGCTGGCCAACCCGGCATGGGGCAAGGGCAGCTGGCTGGAGCGCCAGGCCCCCAAGGTGCTCGGCCTCTACTGTCTGCACATGATGCTGGTGGTGTGGCTGATGATCTTCGGCCCCCAGGGCAAGCAGGTGTGGTGGGAACTCCTCAAGGTACCCGCGCTGCTGGCGCTCACTCTGCTCGGCTACCGACTGCTGGCGGCCACCGCCCTCAGCCGCTGGTTGCTGCGGGCTCGCTGAAGGGGGCAAGGGATCGGAGGGAGGCAGCTCCCTCCCCTACACCGGCTCACGGCAACAGGCGACCTTAGGGTCGCCTTTTTTGTTACAAGGGGTCCACTTTTGCCCGCTGGCGGGTGACGACGGGGCCTGTGCTGCTACCATGCCCCTCTTTTGACGAATCCAGACGAGACACCTATGCAAATCCGCCCCTTCACCCCGGCCGACACCGAGGCCATCCTCGCCATCTGGCTCGAAGCCTCCCTGCAGGCCCACCACTTCATCGAGCCCGCCTACTGGCACACCAACCTGGCGCCGATGCGAGAGATCTACCTGCCCGCCGCCGACAGCCAGGTACTCTGCCTGGGTGATCAGCTGCTTGGCTTCTACTCCCTGCACGAGGGCGCCCTGGCCGCGCTCTTCGTGGCCCCCGCGCAGCAAGGGAAAGGGCTGGGCAAGGCCCTGCTCGAGCACGCCAAGGGGCAGTTGCCGACCCTGCGGCTGCAGGTTTATCAGCAGAACCGGACCGCGTGCGACTTCTATCGCTCGCAAGGATTTCAGGTGACGGCCGACGCCGTGGATCCCCACACCGGCTGCGCCGAGTGGGTAATGGTCTGGTCGGCGCGGAATTAACTTGGCTCGGCGGGATGGGGTTCTTTGCGCGTCGCCGCGTCACTCAGTACCAGCAGGTCGCCGTGGTTCAGCGCAAAATCGTGCATCTGCTGGAGCAGGGGGATCAGGGCGACGCCAAGGGGGCTCAGGCTGTACTCCACCCTGGGCGGTACGTCGGGGTAGAGGGTGCGGATGATGACACCGTCGCTCTCCAGCTCCTTGAGCTGGGCGGTGAGCACCTTCTGGCTCACCTCGGGCAGGCAGCGGCGCAGATCGCCGAAGCGCCGGGTCTGTTCGCGCAGATGAAACAGAATGGCCGGCTTCCATTTGCCGGTCAGCAGGCGCAATACCTGATAGGCGGGACAGGGCAGTGAGGGCACGGTATGGCTCGTGAGTGGTTACTTTGCGGTAACTATGCCACGAAAATGTGCCTTCTTGCAGCCAAGATGCCGGCTTCCTATGATGCGGATTCCGTCAATCAACACCCACGAGAGGTTTATCATGCCCAGCCTGCTGCAGATCCATTTCAACTTCCCCGCCGAGATGATGGGACCAGCCCTCACTGCTGCGGCCATGCCGCTGGCCGACTCCATCACCCGGGAGCCGGGCTTCATCTCCAAGATCTGGACCGAAAACCCGCGCACCGGCGAGGCGGGCGGCATCTATCTGTTCGAGGATGAGGGGAGTGCCCTCGCCTACGCCACCATGCACGAGCAGCGGGTGCTCGCCATGGGCGCCAGCGCGGTGCAGTACAAGGTGTTCGACGTCAACGAGCCCCTCAGCCGCGTCACGCGCGGTCTGGTGTGATCTCCTCGCCCAGCAGCAACCGGTAGCAGGTATCCTGCTGCCAGATGAAGCCCAGCCGCTCAAATAGCCGCTGGCTGGGCAGATTGTCCGGTTCGATATCCGCAAGCAGGGTGACGATGCCAAGCTGGCGGGCATAGGCGATCAGGGCGCTCAGCGCCTCCCCCATCAGACCTTGTCCCCAGTGGCTGCGGGCCAGCATGCAGCCCACCTCCGCCTGGCGCAGGCTGGCGCCGGCCGCAAAGCTGTGCAAGCCGCAGGTACCCACCAGGCGGCCGCTGCCGCGTAACACCAGCCCCCACTCCAGCGACTCGCCGCCAGCCAGCAACCGCTCGACGCTAGCCAGCATCTGCGACACGGTGGCAAGGGAGGGAAACGGCGGCTCCCCGACGAAGCGCATCACCAGGGGATCCCCGTAGATGGCGAAGAGATCGGCAGCATCCCGCCCATCGAAGGGGCGCAGTCGCCCCCTTGGGGTCAGCAGTACGGGCAGTTCACGGGGCAGGGATGGCACGGAGTCGTATCGCCTTGTCTGGTCAAAGGAGTCCTATCATGAGGCTCAGAACCTCAGGGTCAAGCCGATGTTGGCCTGCCACTGGGTGATCAGCTCCCCTCGCACCCGAAAGGCGCAGATCTCGGGGTTGCAGAGAAACTGGCTGTCGTCGTTGACCAGGGCACCATAACCGCGCACCTCGGCCCGCACAGCCAGATGTTCGGTCAGGCGCGGCTGCACCCCGAGGGCCAGGGACATGGAAGGGGCCGTCTCGCTGTCGTAGGCATCGAAGCGGGTGACCCCTATCCCGGCACCGATATAGGGGGCCATCAGGTTGTCCGAGAGAGTCAGGGCCCCGGCAAACTGCAGGGTGTCCACCGTCAGCCTGTCGGGCAGTTCGGGGGACACCCGGGTCGACTGGTGGCTGTAGAGCAGCTCTATCATGCCAGGGTCATCCACCTCCCTGCTGATGAAGAGCCCCCAACTGCCGGAGCGCTCCCCTTGCAAGGTGTCGATGTCGCTCCCGTGCGGCGTGGGGGCCGGCTCGTCCATGGCCCGAAAGTCGATGGCCGAGCTGTATCCCGCAAAGGGAGTCAGCTGCCAGCCCGTCGCCGGGGGCTCGGCTGCCCAGCCCGCCAGGGGCAGCAGCAGCCCCGGCACCATCCCCATCGCTCCTCTCATGTGCTCATCCTTTGGTGAAAAGACCTGCGCAAAGCATATCAGAGCGCCCGTCTCCCACACTGGACGGGGGCTGTACCAGCCCCATTGCCCCGCTCCCGATGGAAAAATCTGTGCTCCCCGGGGTTATTCATCCGGGATTAACCTCGCCCCCGTAAGCTGGCAGCGCCACAGCGGTGGCATCAACAGACGAGGATCTCAGGAATGGTTGCCGCGCAACTCAACGACCCCCAAAGCACGCTCTCCGATACCCTGAGGGCCACCGCCCACGCCATCGAGGAGAGCCACATCAGCCTGCGCCAGATGCTGGCCCTGGTGGGCGAGCAGGGCATGCTGCTGTTTTGCGTGCTGCTCACGGTTCCCTTCCTGCTGCCGGTCTCCATTCCCGGCGTCAGCACCCCCTTTGGCCTGCTGATCCTCTTCATCGGCATCGGCATCACCCTCAACCGGGTGCCCTGGCTGCCCGCCTTCCTGATGGAGCGCCGCTTCGCCGCCGAGCACCTCAAGCCGACCCTGCACAAGGGGGCGGATCTGCTGGCCCGCATCGACCGCTTCATCCGCCCGCGCCTGCTCATCCTGACCGGCAGCGTGACCATCAACCGTTGCAACGGCCTGCTCATCATGCTGGCCGCCCTGCTGCTGATGCTGCCGCTGGGCGCCATTCCCTTCACCAACGCCATGCCCGCCTGGGCCATCCTGCTGCTGGCCATCGGCATGTTGCAGCGGGACGGGCTCTTCGTCGCCCTCGGCTATGCTCTGGTCGCCGCCACCCTGGTCTGGTTCAGCGCCCTGGCCATCGGCCTGCTGATGGCGGGGCAGAATATCTCGACCCTGTTTGGCTGATCTGGCCAGGCCAAATGAAAGAGGGCGACCCCGGGTCGCCCTCTTTCCTGTTCACTGCGCCCCTCAGGGTGCCCCATCGTGGGCCACCCGGTTGCGCCCGCCCCGCTTGGCCCGATAGAGCCACTCGTCCGCCCGGGCCAGCACGGTGCCAAGATCCTCTCCCGGCCGGATCAGGGTGGTGCCCAGGCTCACGGTCACCGGGGCGGGATCCGGCGCCATGGCCGCCACTGCGGCGCGGATCCGCTCCGCCACCTTCAGCAATATCCCCTCGTCGATCTGCGGCAGCAGGATCAGAAACTCCTCGCCACCGCTGCGCACGAAGAGATCCTCCCCCCGCAACTGGGCAGAGACGCACTCGCAGACCCGGCACAAGACCTTGTCACCGGTCTGGTGGCCGAAGCGATCGTTGATCTGCTTGAAGTGATCGAGATCCAGCATGATGAGGCCGGTGAGATGCTGCCCCTGCACCCTGTGGTGATACTGGTCGAAGAAGAAGTGGCGGTTGTAGAGGCCGGTGAGCTGATCCGTCTCCCCGAGCCGCTTGAGCCGCTGTTGCAGCTCGTGCTGGCGGGTGATGCTGCGTGTCATCCAGGCCACCGCCCGCTTCCCCTCATATAAAGAGGGCAAGGGCGCTATCTTGCCCTCGAAACGCTGCATTCCCTGGGGCCCGGCGTCGGCGTCGATGCCGTCCACCTCGGCGGGGGAGAGGTCATACTCCACCACCTGCACCTGGCCGCTGGCGAGGGCCTGAGCCACCTGCGCCATCACCCACTGCGCCTTGTCCTCGGGCAGCACGTCCAGCAGTTGTCTGCCGATCAGCGGGTTGCCGTTCTGGTAGGACTGCTGCTCCATCCCGCCGATGTACTCGATGTAGTAGCCATCTTCGCTGAGGATGAAAACGGGATCCGGCAACTGGGCCATCACTTCGTAGAGTTGTGCCACTGAGAGCGCCATCCGAGCTCCTTGCTATCCGTGGGAGTGGGTCCCTGTACTCCTGTTATACAAGACTCATGGAGTATCGCACAGGGGCAGAAAGCTGCCTGCCGGGCGGGAAGGATGCGGTCGGTGACGTGCTCACCGGACAAGCCTCCGGCAAAGTGAATGGTAGCAATCGGGGATGCTGTCAGAACCAGAGCTGTCAGACAGTCAGGAAGGTTTTTTTGCCTTCAGGCAGTGCGACATGCCAACCCCTGTGACGTCAGGGGCGCCACAGGGGTATTCCCGCCCCCGGACAAGGGGGGCAAGGCCGGATCCCGGTCAAGAGGGATCCGGCGAGCCGGCATCAGCGGGCAGCGGATCGGCTGGCATTCCAGAGCAGTTCACCGCTCTTGAGATCCATCAGGCTCATGGCGAGCCGGTAGCGGCCCCCTTCAGAGAGGAGATCCCCGTAGAGCATGTAACCCGCCCCGGTCTGGCGACCCAGACGCACCAGGGAGGCGGGGTTCATGCCCCCCTGCTGGTATTCGAGCTGACCCGTGATGGCCGCCACCTGGCCCGGGTCTGCGAAACGAAAGCCGCTATTGGCCTGAATGCGCTGGATCATGGCCACCGCCAGGGGCTGGGTGCTGAAGGGCTCACCTGTACCGTTCTGGGGCGCCATCAGCAGCAGTACCGGGCTGCTGCCCGCCAGCGCCTGCACATCGGCGGCCTTCAGGAAGTCATCGGCCAGGGCGACCGCCAGCCCCGTCGGTGCCACGGGTTTGGGAGCAGGCACCGGCTCGGCCTTGTCAGGCTCGGCCACGGGTTTCTCTGGTTTGGTCACCGGCTTGTCCGGCTCGCCGACCGGCGCAGGCGTCCCCCCATAGGGATTGACCGCACATCCGCCCAGCAGCAGGGCACCCACCATCAACAAGGAACGCAGCTTCATCTTTTCTCTCCGCCAGAAGTGTGCAAAGCGCACTTCGTCCATCATCCATTTTGACGGAGCCAGACTCCGCCGCCCCTCCATGCTAGAGACAAACCCGCCCCGGGTCGATGCGCACATGGGCAGGGGGCGACAGAGACTGGCGAAGCGGAGGGCACAAAAGGGTGGCAAGGCTCCACCCGATTCCGTTAGGGTAGCCAGAGCCCGGACCCCAGAGGAGCCCCCATGCACGGACCCGATCCCGCCAACCCCCACCCCATGAACGGCTTCCCCCAGGTGTGCTTTATCAAGAACACCATCAAGGGGCCCAATATCGAGGTGGGTGACTACACCTATTACGACGACCCGGAGGATGCGGCGGGCTTCGAGCGCAACGTCCTCTACCACTTCCCCTTCATCGGCGACAAGCTCATCATCGGCAAGTTCTGCGCCATCGCCCGCGGGGTCAAGTTCATCATGAACGGCGCCAACCACCAGACCTCCGGCTTCTCCACCTACCCCTTCTTTATCTTCGGCAACGGCTGGGAGAGTGCCGCCCCTGCCCCGGGCAGCCTCCCCTACAAGGGGGATACCGTCATCGGCAACGATGTCTGGATAGGCTATGACGCCCTGATCATGCCGGGGGTCAAGGTCGGCAACGGCGCCATCATCGCCGCCCGCTCCGTGGTCACCACGGACGTGCCCGACTACGCCGTGGTCGGCGGCAACCCCGCCAAGGTGATCCGCTATCGCTTTGACGACGACACCATCGCCCGTTTGGGCGCCCTCGCCTGGTGGGACTGGCCGGTGGAGCGGATCAGCCGGAATTTGAACTTGATCGGCGGCGGGGAAATGGACGAGTTGGAGAGGGCGGGGTGATGGCTGCCCACCTGGAGACATTGATAAGAACCTCCCCCTACAGCCCTGGAGAGCACGGGTCCATCACCAGATCAGTGCGTTACATGGGCATTTAAAACAATCAGGCCCTACATGGAGTTACCCGAATGACCGCACCAACACCCGTTTTCACTGTCGTCCACTCAACGCCGCCCGTCGAAACCTATCGCTATCTTCGAACCGCTGCCGGGCTCAGCCCAAAGACGCTTGAAGCCGCAGAGCGTGGTCTGCCCAATACGCTGTTTGCCGTCCAGGTGTTTTGCGGCCAGACCGCCATCGGCATGGGCCGCATCATCGGAGATGGCGGGACATTTTATCAAGTGGTTGATATTGCAGTGCTACCTGAATATCAGGGTCAAGGGGTAGGCAAAAAGATCATGACGGAGATCGCCGACTATATCGCCCGCGAGGTACCGGAGTCAGGCTATGTCAGCTTGCTGGCAGATGGGGAGGCTTACCGACTCTATCAACAATTCGGTTTCTCGCTCACGGCGCCTGCCAGTCTTGGTATGGGGCTTAAGCGGATTGCCGCCGAAAAGTCCTGACCAATCAATCACCTTCATACCCAGGACTGTCATGTTGGGATATCCGCCTTCTTGTCTGCCCGGTGACACAGGTCAGCCCGCAGGTGACACTGAACAGCCGCGGACAGATAGCCGTGCAGGAAGCCATCCCCCAGCCATCATCAAACAGGAAGCACCATGCAACTCACCCCACCCCAACCGCCTCAGGACGATGAGATCGAAGCGCTGCGCATTGGTCTCTCGGGCTACAACAAGGATCACGCCGGCACCCATCTGCGCGAGCGGATCGCCAGCTTTATCAAGGATGAAGAGGGCAAGGTACAGGGCGGTATCATCGCCGACATCAAGTGGGGCTGGCTGCACGTCGACTGGCTCTGGATCGACGAACGCATCCGCCGCGACGGCTGGGGCGCCCGCCTGCTCAGCGCCATGGAGCAGTACGCCCAAAGCAAGGGCATCACCAACTACCATCTGGAAACCACCAGTTTTCAGGCCCTCCCCTTCTACCAGAAGCAGGGTTACGAGGTCTTTGGCCAGCTGCCCGATATGCCGCCGGGGCATGTGAGTTATTTCTTGAAGAAGCAGGATAAGTGATGCCATTCCAGCGTCTTGCCAATGCCAACGCCAAACTCATGATCCGTCCATTCGAAGCGGGCGATGCCGACGAGTTTGTCCGCGCGGCCCACGAATCCATCGAGACGGTCGGCAAATGGATGAGCTGGTGCACTCCCTCGTTCAACCGGGAGCAGGCGATGGGATGGTTTGCGACCTGCGATCAGGATCGCGCGGCGGGACGCGCCTTTGACATGGGCATCTTCTGCGCCACCACCGGCCAACTGCTGGGTGGCGCAGGTATCAACCAGCTGTCGCCCCATCATCGCTACGGCAATATCGGCTATTGGGTGAGGCAATCTCGCCAAGGCTGCGGCATCGCCCGTCAGGCGGTCGCCCTGCTCCGTGACTTTGGCTTTCAGCAGTTGGGCCTATTTCGGCTGGAGATCGTGATGGGAATTGGCAACAGCGCCAGCGAAGACGTCGCCATCGCTGCCGGGGCCGCCTTTGAGTGTCGGGCAAGGAACCGTATATTCCTCCATGGCCAGCCTATTGATGCACTTATTTATTCTCTTGTGCCATCAGGCTGATTTCTGTAGCAAAGCGAATACTATCGTTCTCTATCATGTGAACAGATGAAGACTATGGCTATTTTTATCACAACAACCCCTGAGCCCTGATATATCGTGACGCGCTAATTATCACGATGTAATACTCAGAGTTTGATAATTTTGCCAAGGTGACTGTACACTAGCCAACAACCAAAACTACCACATTAATTATTAAAAAGAGACATTATGAGCGATAAGGAAATAACAATCATTGCATGCCACGCTAGCAACGGAGTTAATAGCAGAGATATTTTTCAACGCTTTTATGACAATCCAGATTTAAGTCGAGATTTCATGTTAACTCGACTAAACACCACTCACATTCAAGATCTTTTACGTGAAGAGTTCATCAAGAATGGGCCATCATCGTTATTCCGATACCATATAACCTGTGACTCTATCTTACACCCAGGTATAACTGTAGATGAAGTTGAGATCGTAATTCTTGGATTTATCCGTACATTGAAAGGTGTGAAAAACCTAATGATTATCGATGCATTCTTCTACTCAAACGAAGAAAGCGTTCTGAATCTGTTTAAAAAAAATGATAATTGAGCTATCTGACTCACTGCAAAGCATCACATTTTTCACTCAAGAGCCCAAACCTAAAGACGCTAAAAAGCGCAGCCCAAATGCCATGCACAACATATTAAAATCCATTAATTCAGACATAATAATAAAAGACATCAGAACAGATGAAATTCATGATAGGTTTTGGCTTGATGCAGACAACAAAAAAGGAATAGTTATGGGAACCTCATTAAATGGTGTCACAAAAAAGTTAACACTAATTGATTACTTGCAACCATACGATGCAAAAGCAGTTCTTGATATAGCTAATGAAATATCAAAAACACAGCAGACGGGAAAAGAAGAACATGAGTGATAATACCGTAGGGTGCAATGAACGAAGTGAATTGCACCTCTATCTTCACAACTATCATAATGAAAGCGGTGCAATGCGCTCCGCTTATTGTACCCTACGTTAACCACGTTAATTCCGATTATTTATTGTTATGTGGTATTGCATCTTCTGGCGTGGCGGTATCTCCCCAAGATAATGGATACCGGCCCTGTTGTACCCAGCGATGGAAGGTGGAATATGGCCAATCTTTCGGGGCTGTTACCAATCCATGTTTGACGGGATTGATATGGATGTAATCGAGATGATGATTGAAATCTTCCTGATCGCGGATCAAATGCTCCCAATAACGTCGCTGCCAAATACCCCGCTCACCACGCTGCCAACGAGATTCTGAGCGAGCCTCCGAATTGGGGATTGATCGTGAAAACTTGCTTTTTATTTGGCGCCAGCGCAACGGAAAATTGGTATCCCCTTCCGGCAATTCCAGCAAGGCATGCAGATGTTCGGGCAAGACAACCCAGCCGTGGATCCGGAATGGATGATTCTCTTGCACCTCCCTGACAACCTTCCTCAACAGATCGATCCGTTCGACCAGTAGATGGTTGTTCTGGCGTTCAGCCAGCACGACCGTAAAAAACCAGGTTCCCCCCGGTCGCCATGCCCGTATGTAATTCGCCATGCTTTGCCCAACCGACAATCAACCATGTTGTTAAATGTGGTTCAAACGAAGCAAAACGTAAGGTGCAATGAACGAAGTGAATTGCACCTCTCATCACAATAGCGGTGCAATGCGCTCCGCTTATTGCACCCTACGACTACGACAACGCCCTGAGGTTATGGAGGGCACGGTTTGGGCTCCCCCTCCAATCCGCCGAGGGGAAGGTGAAAGGTCAGGAGCGCCATCAGGGATGATGGCGCAGACGCAGCCGGCACAGGGATGTGCCGTCTGCGGCGGTCCGTCCGACCTTGTTCCTGACCCGAGGGAAACCGCGTAGCGGTCGGATTGGCGGGGGAGAAGACCTTTGGTGACTTTGGGTCTTTCCAAAGTCACTCGCCCAAGCCCGAAGGGCGGGCGAAACCCCTTCGAGGCCAGCGGCCTCGCGTCCTGCACGGCAAGGCCGTGCCACCACACAACGGCTCCTGCCGCCAACACCATGCCTCGGAACGGACGATTACGCCTGACGGCTAATCGACCCTACGATGGCAATGAAATGCCGCATAAAGACCCCTCCCCAGCCCTCCCCTTCGCAGGGGAGGGAGCCAAAGGGTCGCCACCAGCAAGGTGTGTGGCCGAACGGCGCCCAATCGTTATACCGGGCGCCGCCGGTAAAGGGGGGCGTGGCCGCCCCTATCGGCCCAGGAAGGGCTCCCAATCCTTGAACACCGGCTGCAACCCCGCCTGTCGCACGACAGCGGCCACTTCCCCCACCGGGCGGTCGTCGTGGATGGCGAACTGCTCCAGCTCCTCTTTATCCCCCTCGGCATAGCCACCCGGCTGGGTGCGCGACTCGGCCGACATCTGGGTGATGCCAAGGCGCACCGCGCCGTTGCGAAAGGTGGCCGACTCGCGGGTGGAGAGCGACAAATCCAGCGTGGGCGAGAAGAGGCGCCAGGCGCAGATAAGCTGGGCCAGCTGGCGATCCGACATGACCACTTCAGGTTCCAGCCCACCGGTGCAGGGGCGCAGGCGCGGGAAGGAGAGGGAGTAGCGGCTCTGCCAGTGGTGGCGCTCAAGCCAGGCGAGGTGCTCGGCGACAAAGTAGCTGTCGGCACGCCAGTCCGAGGAGAGACCGATGAGCGCCCCCAGCCCTATCTTGTCGATACCGGCGCGGCCGAGCCGATCCGGCGTGGCGAGGCGCCATGCGATGTCCCGCTTGTTGCCGCGCAGGTGATGGCGGGCGTAGGTGGGGGCGTGGTAGGTCTCCTGATAGACCATGACCGAATCGAGGCCGAGGGTCTTCAGCTCGGCATATTCATCCTGCGAGAGGGGCTGCACCTCCATCCCCACCGTGCTGAAGTGACGGCGGATGATGGGCAACACCTGCCGAAAATAGGCGAGCCCCACCTTGTGCTCGTGCTCGCCGGTCACCAGCAGCACGCTGTCAAAACCGCGCGCCTTGATGGCCAGACACTCGCGCTCAATCTCCTCGCTATTCAAGGTCTTGCGCTTCAAGCGGTTGCTCATGGAGAAGCCGCAGTAGGTGCAGTCGTTGGCGCACAGGTTCGACAGATAGAGCGGCACATAGAAGCCGATGGTGTTGCCAAAGCGCTGGCGGGTCAGCCGCTCGGCCTCGGCCGCCATCTGCGGCAGATACGCCTCGGCGGCCGGGGAGATCAGCGCCATAAAGTCCGCCAGGGTGCGGCGGGAGGTAGTCAGCGCCCGCTCTACATCTGCCGCTGTTTTGGCGCGGATCTGCATGCCGATATCGTCCCACCCCAGCTCGAGCCATCTATCGAGAAAACTCTCCGACTTTCTCTCAACCCCCTCCCGGCCTCCCCCTTCACAAGGGGGAGGTGTTAATCCGCCCCCCCGATCTCCTACTTCACAAGAGGGCGGAGTCGACACTCCCTCCCCTGGCAAGGGGAGGGTCGGGGTGGGGTCATTGGCATGCTGACTCATAACGCCCCCAGAAAATCGGTAAGCGGGCTGGAGGCTTGGGCCTGCAGGGCGCGGGCGCCGAGACCGGCTTCATAGGCACTGCGCCCGGCAGTGCAGGCCAGTGAAAAGGCGCGGCCCATGGCGACCGGGTCGCCACTGACGGCAATGGCGGTGTTGACCAGCACGGCATCGGCCCCCAGCTCAAAGGCGGCGGCGGCATGGCTCGGCGCACCGATCCCCGCATCCACCACCACGGGCACATTGGCCTGCTCGACGATGATGGAGAGAAACTCCCGGGTCACCAGCCCTTGATTGGAACCGATGGGGGCGCCCAGCGGCATCACGGCGGCGCAACCCACCTCTTCGAGCCGCTTGCACAGCACGGGGTCGGCGCCGCAGTAGGGCAGCACCACAAAGCCCTCTTTCACCAGCTGCTCGGCGGCTTTGAGCGTCTCGATGGGATCGGGCAAGAGGTAGCGCGGATCGGGGTGGATCTCGAGCTTGAGCCAGTTCGTCCCCAGCGCCTCGCGGGCGAGGTGGGCGGCAAATACCGCCTCGGCGGCGGTCTTGGCCCCCGAGGTGTTGGGCAGCAGCTTGACCCCGAGTTGCCGAAGGGGCGTGAGGATATCGTCGTGGGCCTTGCCCGGTTCGAGCCGCTTGATGGCCATGGTGACCAGCTGGGAGCCACTCGCCTCGATGGCGGCGGCCATCAGTTCCGGGCGGGCAAACTTGCCGGTGCCGGTAAAGAGGCGCGAAGAGAAGGTGTGATCGGCAATCTTGAGCATGTCAGCCTCCCGCCACTGCGATAAGAAGAGATGAGGCCCCGCCGCAAGGCAGGGCGCGCGAAGATGGGACTGCGAGCATCATGGGTCAGCCTCCGGCAATGGCGGTGAAGAGGTGGAGTTCGTCCCCGTCATTGAGACGGGTCTCGGCCCAGCGGCCACGGGGCAGCACGGCGCCGTTGAGGGCCACCGCTACCCCCTGAGGGGGAATCTCCTGCACCGCCAGCAGCTCAGTCAGGCGCTGGCCGGTGGGCAGCGTCAGCTCGATATCGTTCAATCGGATCTTCATGGTTAATTCTCCAGGGCCGGGTGGGTGCTGCCGCAGACCGGGCAATCGGGATCGGGAGCCAGCGTGAGGGTCTGCCACTGATGGGTCAGGGCATCAAACCGGCGCAATGTGCCCGCCACCGGGCTCGGCATCCCGAGCAGCAGTTTCAGTGCCTCCAGCGCCTGCAAAGAGCCCATCACCCCCACCAGCGGGCCGGTGACGCCGCTGGTCTCGCAGCTTTCCCTGATCTCGGTATCCAGCGGATAGAGGCAGGCGTAGCAGGCGTGCTCACTGCTGGTGCGCGCCATCAGCTGCCCCTGCCAGCCCACTGCGGCGGCACAGACCCAGGGCTTGCCCTGGGCCACGCAGGCGGCGTTGATGGCCTGGCGGGTGGCGAGGTTGTCGCAGCAGTCGACAACCAGATCCACCTCGGTCACAAACTCCGGCAGGCTGGCGGCATCGAGTCGCTGATTGATGGCAATCAGCTCCACCAGCGGGTTGTGGGCGGACAAGCGCTCGCGGGCCAGCTCCGCCTTGGAGTGGTTGACCGCCTCGCTATCGAACAGGATCTGGCGCGGCAGATTGCTGGAGTCCACCGTATCGCCATCGGCCAGCCACAAAGTGCCCACCCCGGCCCCCGCCAGATAGAGGGCGAGCGGCGAGCCGAGCCCGCCGAGGCCCACGATCAGCACAGACTTATCTTTCAGCCGCGCCTGACCGGCTTCCCCCACTTCCGCCAGCATCAGCTGGCGGCCGTATCTCAGATACTCTTTGTCACTAAGAGAAGCGGCATCAGAGCGCATGTTCTGCCTCCCGTATCACGCAGGCCGAGCGCGGTTCATCCCCCGCCCCCACGGCAGCGAGCAGCCGCTCGGTCGCGCCCTGCCAGTCATCGCTCGCCGTGATGGCCGAGACCAGCGCAATGCTGCCGACCCCGCTTGCCTTGACCGCCGCCACCCGCTCCTCGCTGATGCCACCGATGGCCACCGTCGGCCAGTCGCACATCAGGGCGCGGTAGTGGTGCAGCCGCGCCAGCCCCTGGGGGCGCGAAGGCATCGCTTTGGTGTTGGTCGGGAAGATATGGCCCAGCGCGATATAGGAGGGGGCCAGCTCGCGGGCCCGCATCAGCTCGAAGTAGCCGTGGGTGGAGATGCCAAGACGCAGCCCCGCCGCCTGAATGGCGGCGAGATCGGCGGTCTCCATATCCTCCTGCCCCAGATGCACGCCCCAGGCGCCCGCCTCGATGGCTTGCTGCCAGTAGTCGTTGATAAAGAGCCGCGCCCCATGGCGGCGACCGAGCGCTACCGCATCACGAATGGCCGGCGCCACCTCTGTGGCGGGCAGATTCTTGATCCGCAGCTGGATGGTCTTGACCCCGGCCCCCAGCAGGCGTTTGAGCCACTTGACCGAGTCCACCACCGGATAGAGGCCGAGGTTGTGTTCGGTCGGCGCAAAGGGGCCCTGCGGCAGACGGGCGCTGCTCGCTTCATACAATCCAAAGCGGCGATCGAGCGGTGAGCCCGCCAGCACGGCACGGGGGAAGTGGGCAAGATCGGCAGGCCAGCCGAGATGGGCGATGGGCCCCGGGCCTGCCCCCACCCCTTGCGCCGCCGCCAAGCCCTGTTGCAGGTAGGCGCGCGCCAGGGTGATGGCGTCCTCCACCGGATAGTCCTGCGCCACCACGGCGGCGATGGCGCTGGCGTAAGCGCAACCGGTGCCGTGACCGTGGCGGGTATCGAGGCGCGGCGCGGCGAGCCAGAATTCGCGGCTCTCGTCCTGGTAGTAGTCGAGGCAGAGATCCCCGCCCCATTCAAGGTGGCCCCCCTTGACCAGCACGGCACGGGCGCCGAGTTCGCACAGCCGCCGGGCGGCGAGGCGCACCAGCTCGGGACTGGTGGCGGGCAGGCCGGTCAGGGCCTCCAGCTCGGGACCGTTGGGGGTGATGAGCGACAGACGTGGCAGCAGGTGCTCGCGCACCGCCACCAGCATGCCGGGCTCCGCCATGGGGGTGCCGGTGCTGGCGATGGCCACCGGGTCGTAGACCACGAAGGGGGCCGGGGTGGCTGCCAGGCGACGGGCCAGCACCTCCACATGCAGCCGGGTCGGCAGCAGGCCGATCTTGATGGCGGCGGGTGGCAGATCCAGCCCCAGGGCATCGATCTGGGCGGCGAAGGTCTGCATCAGCACGGGGTCGACCATCTTCACCGCCACCGAGTTCTGGGCCGTGATGGCGGAGATGACGGAGCAGCCGTGCACGCCGAGGTCATGCATCGTGTGCAAGTCGGCCTGAATGCCGGCCCCGCCGCCGGAGTCGGACCCGGCGATGGTCCAGACCACGGGGCGGGCCTGCGTCACAGGCGACAGGTCGGCGGGGCTGACAGCCCCGCGCTCGCTGCTCACGCCTCCTCCCCTGCGGCCTGCTTCAGGGTCGCCGCCTGATGGTAGATCTCGCCGCCGGTCTCCTTGAAGGTTTCCGCCATGCGGGCCATGCCGCTCTCCACCTCGGCCACCACCCGCTCCTGCTGGCCGTCCATGCCGACCAGCTTGATCTCCACGGCTTCCAGTTTCGCCGCATAATCGCGCACGTCCTGGGTGATCTTCATGGAGCAGAACTTGGGCCCGCACATGGAGCAGAAGTGGGCCACTTTGCCGGACTCCTGAGGCAGGGTCTCGTCGTGGTAGGCGCGGGCGGTGTCGGGATCCAGGGCCAGGTTGAATTGATCCTCCCAGCGGAACTCGAAGCGCGCCTTGGACATGGCGTTGTCGCGGATCTGGGCGCCCGGGTGGCCCTTGGCAAGGTCAGCCGCGTGGGCGGCGATCTTGTAGGTAATGAGCCCCTGCTTCACGTCCTCCTTGTTGGGCAGGCCCAGGTGTTCCTTGGGAGTCACGTAGCAGAGCATGGCGCAGCCGTACCAGCCGATGAGCGCGGCGCCGATGCCGGAGGTGAAGTGATCGTACCCCGGGGCAATGTCGGTGGTGAGCGGGCCCAGGGTATAGAAGGGCGCCTCGTGGCAGTGCTCCAGCTGCTCGGTCATGTTGCGCTCGATCATGTGCATGGGTACGTGGCCGGGCCCCTCGATCATCACCTGCACGTCGTATTCCCAGGCAATTTTGGTGAGCTCGCCCAGGGTGCGCAGCTCGGCGAACTGGGCCTCGTCGTTGGCGTCATAGACGGAGCCCGGACGCAGACCGTCACCCAGCGACAAGCTCACGTCGTAGGCGGCGCAGATCTCGCAGATCTCGCGGAAGTGCTCGTAGAGGAAGTTCTCCTTGTGGTGCGACAGGCACCACTTGGCCATGATGCTGCCACCGCGCGAAACGATGCCGGTGAGGCGCTTGGCAGTCATGGGCACGAAGCGCAGCAAGACGCCGGCGTGGATGGTGAAGTAGTCCACCCCCTGCTCGGCCTGCTCCAGCAGGGTATCGCGGAACAGCTCCCAGGTGAGGTCTTCGGCGATGCCGTTGGTCTTCTCCAGCGCCTGATAGATGGGCACGGTACCGATGGGCACCGGGCTGTTGCGCAGGATCCACTCGCGGGTCTCGTGGATGTAACGGCCGGTGGAGAGATCCATCACGGTGTCGGCGCCCCAGCGGGTGGACCAGACCAGCTTCTCCACCTCCTCTTCGATGCTGGAGGTGACCGCCGAGTTGCCGATGTTGGCGTTGATCTTCACCAGGAAGTTGCGGCCGATGATCATGGGCTCCGCTTCCGGGTGGTTGATGTTGCTGGGGATGATGGCGCGACCGGCGGCCACTTCATCGCGCACGAACTCGGGGGTGATGTTCTGGGGCAGTCTGGCGCCAAAGCCCTGACCCGGATGCTGGGTGCGCAGGAGCTCGGAGCGCACTCGCTCGCGGCCCATGTTCTCGCGGATGGCGATAAATTCCATCTCGGGGGTGACGATGCCTTGGCGGGCATAGTGCAGCTGGGTGACCCGGCGGCCCGGCTTGGCGCGGCGGGCGCTCGGCAAATGTTCGAAACGCAGGTGATCCAGCCCCTCGTCCGCCAGCCGCTCCTGAGTGAAGGTGGAGCTCAGCCCGTCCAGCGCGTCGGTGTCAGCACGCTCCAGCACCCAGGCTTCGCGCAGGCGCGGCAGACCGCGGCGCACGTCGATGGGGGCGGCCTCTTCCCCATAGGGGCCCGAGGTATCGTAAACCGGCACCGGCTCGTTGGGCTCGAACTGGGGAGCCTCCTTGGTGCCGCCGACGAAGGTGTCGGCCAACTGGATCTCCCGCAGAGGCACACGGATGTCGGGGCGAGAACCCTGGATAAAGATACGGCGGGAATTGGGGTGAGCCATCCCCTTCAGGTTGTCGATAAAGGTCTGGGCGCTGGAGCGCTGCTCGCGGCGGCTGGATTTGGTGGTATCAGAAACATTGGTAGACATAGCAAAACTCACATTAACTGGTTGAAGTTATGGGTGTTTGCTTGTCTGGAGTTCGAGGAGAAGATGAACTTGCGGCGGGGTGTGCTGGGGGGAGTGAGCCGGGCATGGATCTTCCCTGCTCTGCCGTCCCGGTGTTTCCCTAGTCTGGAAACCCGGCGCCCTAAGGACAACCGGACGGGACAACCTCCCCCTGTGCGCCTGTGCCAGCCAGAGGCGGTCTGCCTCTGGCTGGCGGGAAGGTGTGCCTTCCCCGGCGCGGTAACCCGCAAGTTACCCTTGTTTCCCTTCGCAGGTCTTAACCTGATCAGGTTCCACGGATCCCGAATTAACGGTCTCAGCTTAGCGTCGTTCGACGGTCAGCACTCCGACAAGATGTGCGCCAGTATAAGTGGGGAAATTTAAAGTACAAGCCATTAACAAGGGGAAAGGGAGAGAGGTCTCACTCTTCGGCGTCGAGGGGATCCTCGGGGTCAGGAATGAGGATATCGGTGAGGCGGCCCTCTTCATCCCGGCTCAGCACCAGGCGGCGACCCGGTTGCAGATCGGCGGCGCTGCCGTTGATCCAGCGAGTGTCAGCATCAAACACCAGCACACCGAGATCCTGTAGCAGCAATGCCTGCTGATTATGGGTGAGCAGTCGATCCTCCGCCCGCCGCCAGCTGGCCCCGAGCGCCGGATCCGGCGCCCCGTCGAGCACCCGGATCGTCTCGGCGACGCCGTAGCGGCTCTGGATCGCGAGGTGCATACCGGGCACGAGCCCGTCCGGCTGCGCCACGCCGTGCAGTTCGGCACTGCCGAGCTCCAGCTCAGCCCCCTGGAATTGCAGGCGCACCCCGTCGTTGTGCTCCAGCTCCACCAGCCAGAGCTCGGCGTCGTCGGCAAGGGTGCAGAAGGGCAACAGCAGCAGGCAGAGTGCGGTTCGGGTCATGGCAGGCGGTCCGGGGTCACGGGGTGAGGTTTAACTATGGCCCCGGACGGGCAATTTTTCCCGGTCCGCCCTGACCGGTCAGTCATCCTCCCGGCACTGGCTCAGGCGCATGCCGTCAAACTTGCACTCCAGCTCCAGCCAGCGTCCCTCGAACGGGGAGAGGCTCCCATCCGAGGTGACATAGCCCCAGATCCGTCCCCCTTCCACCGGCCCTTCCAGTTCCATCTCGTCCTCCTCTTCCAGCGCCTCCACCTCGCGAACGAGCCGCCGCGCCCCTGCCGCCGTCTCCTGCACGACCCCTTCCAGATCGACCCAGGTCCCACCGAGATCATCCTCATCCAGGCCATCCTTGAAGCGGGTGCGCTCATCGATCACGAAGGGAATGCCGTTGACCATCAACTGGCCAAGCTGCCAGGTGGTGCGGCCCGTGAGCTTGAACTCGGCCGCCTGCACCAGACCAAAAGGCAATAGAATCAATAACCAGAAGGCGCGGAGAGACTTCTTCATCGGGGATCCTCGGGGTTACACTGGCACACAGGATGACCCATCCGGTGTGAAATGGCCGTGAAATAGCGGCACAGACCAGGAGATCAGAGCATGAAAATACTGGTGGTGGAAGACAGTCCCCAGGTGGCGGAGACCATCATGGACTATCTGGCGCTGGCCGGGCACAGGGTGGACTGCGCCTATCATGGCCAGGCCGCGCTGCAACTGCTGGCCCAGGAGCGCTTCGACGTCATCATCATGGACGTCATGATGCCGCGCCTCGACGGCCTGCGTACCGTGGAGCGGCTGCGTGCGGACGGCATCGCGACCCCGGTGCTCTTTCTCACCGCCCGTGACAGCCTGGAGGACAAGCTGGCAGGCTTTCGGGCGGGGGGCGACGACTATCTGGTCAAGCCGTTCGCCATGGAGGAGCTGGAGGTGCGCCTGGAGGCCCTCAGCCTGCGTGGCCCCAGAGGGGACATGGGCGTGCTCTGCTTTGGCGATCTGACGGTGGATCCCGCCAGCGGCCGCGCCACCCGCGCCGGGGTGGAGCTCAAACTCGGCAAGATCCCGTTCCAGATCCTCACCCTGCTGGTGAAGCGCGCGCCCCAGCTGGTGACGCGCCAGGAGGTGCTCGACACCGTCTGGGGCGACGAGGAGCCCGACTCCGACGCCCTGCGCAGCCACATCTATGCCCTGCGCAGCGCCCTCGACAAGCCCTTCCCCACCCCCATGCTGGAGACCCTGCACGGCCAGGGCTACCGGCTGGTGACCCCATGACGAACCCGACGCCGCCCCTTGCCTCCGGCCTGCCGAGCCTGCGCCGGCGCCTGGTGCTGGCGCTGGGAGGGGCCGGTCTGCTGCTGCTGGTGATCCTGAGCCTGCTGATGGTGGTGGCCGAGAACAAGATGGAGGAGCTGAGCCTGCGCCACTGGCTGGAGGCGGAGGCAACCCGCTATGACGACGACTGGTTGCGCCTCGGGATGGCGGCCCCCGCCCCCAGCCCGCGCCAGTTCTCCAGCTACTGGACAGAGGCGGGCCGCCTGCCCGCCTGGCTCAAGGCCTACCAGAGCCCCGGCTTCTTCGAGCATCAGCTGGGCCGGGAAGACAAGCACTTCCTGGTACGCGCCCACCCCTCGGGTCAGGGGCTGCTCTATCTGGTGTTCAACGACGATGCGGACGACTACCTCGACCCTTACGAAGCCAAGCTGCATCTGGTGACCCGCCTCATCGGCCTGGCCCTGCTGCTGGGGAGCCTCGCCTTCGGCATCTGGCTGGTGCGTCACATCACCAGGCCGCTGGAGCGGCTGCGCCAGCGGGTCGCCCACCTCACCCCGGATCAGGGGGACTTCGTGCCCGATGCCCCCTGGCAGGAGCTGAGAGAGATAGAGCAGGCGCTGCTGGCGGGCAAGCACGAGGTGGCCGCCGTGTTTGCCCGTGAACAGGAGTTCAGCCGCTTTGCCAGCCACGAGCTGCGCACCCCCAACATGGTGATCCAGGGATCCGCGGCCCTGCTCGGCAAGGTGAATGACCTGCCCGCCCCGGCAGCCCGCGCCGTCAGCCGCATCCGCGCCGCCGCCGACGAGATGGCCCTGCTCACGGAAACCTTCCTGCTGCTGGGACGCAAGGAGGCCGTGGAGCGCCCGCCCCAGCAGGTGGCGCCGCTCATTCGCCGGGAGCTGACCCGCCTCGCCCCCCTGCTGCAACGGGAGACGCTGGACATTCGCCTGCAACTGGACGAGGAGAGCGAGGTGCAGGCCCCCCTCTCCCTGCTCGCCATCGCCCTCGGCAACCTCTTGAAAAACGCCCTGAGCTACGCCGAGGGCCACATCGAGATCACCCTGCATGAGCAGGTGCTCACCATCAGCAACCCCACCGCCGCCGCGCCGGATCAGATCCTCGGCTACGGCTGCGGCCTCACCATCATCCAGCGCATCTGCGAGAAGCTGGGCTGGCAGATTGAGACCCATCTGGTGGAGGGGGTCTTCAGCGCCCGGCTGGTGATGATCCCCGGCGCCCCCGGGGCGGCATAACCCCCTCATTCCCGGCCCTTCTTCCCGGCTGTTCAACAGAGTGGGAGAAGGGAGACACTTCCCGGCAAGCCCGCTGCCTTCCAGCCCCCCCAGATAGCAACAAGGCGCCCGAGGGCGCCCTGTGTTTACCTGTCTGACACTCGTTTGGGACTCATTCCGCCGGCTTGTGCTTGCGGCTCGCCTTGAGCTCGAGGAACTCGATGATCTTGCCCGCCACGTCCTTGCCGGAGGCGGCTTCCACCCCTTGCAGGCCGGGGGAGGAGTTCACCTCCAGCACCAGCGGGCCGCGGGCGCTACGCAGAATATCCACCCCGGCCACGTCCAGCCCCATGATCTTGGCGGCCTGCACGGCGGTGGCACGCTCTTCCGGCGTGATCTTGATGGCTTCGGCGGTGCCGCCCCGGTGCAAGTTGGAGCGAAACTCCCCCGGCTGGGCCTGGCGGCGCATGGCGGCCACCACCTTGCCGTTGACCACCAGGCAGCGGATATCGGCGCCGTTGGCCTCGCGGATGTACTCCTGCACCAGGATGTTGTTGTTGGTCTGGATAAAGGCCTCGATGACGCTCTCGGCGGCCTTCTGGGTCTCGCACAGCACCACGCCAATCCCCTGGGTGCCCTCCAGCAGTTTCACCACCAGGGGGGCGCCCCCCACCATGGTGATGAGATCCGGTACGTCGTGGGTGCTGTGGGCATAGCCGGTCACCGGCAGGCCGATGCCGTGACGGGAGAGCAGCTGCATGGCGCGCAGCTTGTCCCGGGAGCGGGAGATGGCCACCGAGCTGTTGAGGGCCATGGTGCTCATCATCTCGAACTGGCGCAGCACGGCGGTGCCATAGAAGGTGATGCTGGCACCGATGCGCGGGATCACGGCGTCATAGCTCTCCAGCTCCCGTCCTTCGTAATGGATGGAGGGGCTGTGGGAGGCGATGTTCATGTAGCAGCGCAGGGTGTCGAGCACCTCGACCTGATGCCCACGGGCCCGGGCCACCTCGACCAGACGGCGGGTGGAATAGTTGTTGGGCTCACGGGATAAAATGGCAATATTCATGGAAATGGCAGACCTGATAATCGGACTGGAGAGTATAAGGTGCCATGAACGACTGGCAACGCCAATCCTTTCCCCTCACCATGCGCGGTTCTGCAAGAACGGGCAAAAACCGAGGGTGCCGCACTCAAGAACGGACCAAAGCCAGGGACCGCTCTGCAAGACGGCGCCAGCCACCAGCCCTCATGTCCGATGGCGCCAGCGACGTCAATGGGGGCCGCGCAGCCCTTGTTGCAACTCAAGCAGCAGGGCGACCTCCTGCAAACGGCGCGCCGTGGTGCCGGCCCAGCCTCCCAAAGGCACGGGGGCCAGCAGGGTCTGGGCGATACAGTGGCGATAGAGGGGCCCCTCATGTTGCCAGCCCCGCATCCCGTCGACGTCGTGATGGTGCAGCCACTCCAGGTTGCCGCGGCGAAGCAGCTCGATGCGCCGCCCGTCTTTGAAGTGCAGGCAAAGCCCCTTCTTCTCCACCCCGGGACCGGCATACTTGTCGAGCCAGAGGGTCAGGGGCACCCCTGCCGCCTCGCCGCGCAGGCAGGCCCGCCCCTCGGCGGTCTCCAGATCCCCGCGCCGGATGGGCTGCCCCAGCCGGTCGCAGACGCCCTCCGCGATCAGGTGCAGGCGGTCGTCCCCACCCAGGGCCACCAGCAGCTCCCGGATCATCGCCAGCAGATGGGTGCCGATGTCGAGGATCACCCCGTCTGGATGGCGCAGGACCCGCCGATCCGGCTCCCCTGTGGCGAAGTTGAGGGCATAGGGCTCCCCCGCCTCGTCCAGGCCGCAGGGTTCCAGCAAAAAGCCCTCCACCGCGCTGATATCGGCGAGGGTGGCCAGCCCGCCCCCGGCGCCGTCTGATTCCCGAGGCTGCTAGCCTTCATCCAGTTTGCCGCTCAGCAGCAACTGCTGGACGGCATTGCGGGCCATCCAGTGATCCAGCGCCAGCACCCTGGCTGCGACCTCGGGGTCCGCCAGCAGGGCGCGCAGGCGATCGCGCTGGGCCAGGGTGGCCACCACGGGTTTCTCCACCAGGATGAGGGGAATGGTGCTGGCCAGTGCCTGCTCCAACACGGGCAGATGCAGCAGGGAAGGCGTGGCGATCACCAGCCGATCTAGGGGTTCGGCCAGCAGGGCTTCCAGGGTCGGCGCAGACATGACGCCGGGCAGGGTGATGGCGGGATCAAAACCCCATATCTTGGGATTTTCCGCCAGTGCGGCGAGTGCAGGCAGATAGGCTGTCTGCACCACAGCCCCCAGACCGACAAATCCAATCTTCATGGCAACCTCGATATGGCGTGCGTACCCGGCGTCTGCCCCGCACCGTGTGAGGCGGGGCAGACGGGGATCAATGCAGGTTGGGCCCCAGCCAGCGTTCGGCCTCTGCCAGGGTCATCCCCTTGCGCATGGCGTAGTCTTCCACCTGATCCTGCTGGATCTGGGCCACGGCGAAGTATTTGCTCTCAGGGTGGGAGAAGTACCAGCCGGATACCGCCGCCCCCGGCCACATGGCGTAGGACTCGGTAAGCTGCATGCCGATGGCCTGCTCCACGTCCAGCAGCTCCCAGATGCTCCCCTTCTCGGTGTGCTCCGGGCAGGCCGGGTAGCCCGGCGCCGGACGTATCCCCTGGTAATTTTCGCGAATCAGTTCCTCGTTGCTGAGCGCCTCGTCCGGGGCATAGCCCCAGTGCACTTTGCGCACCTGCTCGTGGAGGTATTCGGCAAAGGCCTCGGCGAGGCGATCGCACACCGCCTGGATGAGGATGGCGTTGTAGTCGTCGTGGTCCGCCTTGTAGGCCTTGGCGATGGCCTCCTCGCCGATGCCGCCGGTCACCGCGAAGGCGCCGATCCAGTCGGGCTTGCCGCTCTCTTTCGGCGCCACATAGTCCGCCAGACAGTAGTTGGGGAAGCCCTGCTTCTCGCTCTGCTGGCGTAGGTGGTGCAGCACCTTGCGCACCTGGGTGCGGGTCTCGTCGGTGTAAACCTCGATGCTGTCCCCCACGGCGTTGGCGGGGAACAGGCCGACGATGCCGGCGCAACGCACGCTCTGATCCTTCTCCAGCTGGTCCAGCATGGCGTTGGCGTCGGCGTAGAGGCGCGTCGCCTCCTCCCCCACCACCTCATCTTCCAGGATGCGGGGGAACTTGCCCGCCAGCTCCCAGCTCAGGAAAAACGGCGTCCAGTCGATGTAGGGGCGCAGCACAGAGATGGGCACGTTTTCGAAGGTCTGCACGCCGGGCTCCCGGGGCGCCGGGGGCTCATAGCCCACCCAGTCCAGCTGATGGCGGTTGGCGCGGGCATGGGCCAGGCTGACCGGCTTGGAGCGCGGCTGCTTGCGGGCATGCTGATCCCGGGCAATCTCGTACTCCTTGTCGATGCGGGCGACGAAGGCGGGCTTGAGCTCCGGGCTCAGCAGGCTCTGGGCCACCCCCACGGCGCGGGAGGCGTTGGAGACATAGACCACGGGCTCGGAGTAGTTCTGCTCTATCTTCACCGCGGTGTGGGCCTTGGAAGTGGTGGCTCCGCCGATGAGCAGCGGCAGCTTGAACCCCTGACGCTCCATCTCTTTGGCCACGTGCACCATCTCGTCCAGGGACGGAGTGATGAGGCCCGACAGGCCGATGATGTCGGCGTTCACTTCCCGGGCCGTCTTGAGGATGGTCTCGCAGGAGACCATGACCCCGAGATCCACGATCTCGAAGTTGTTGCACTGGAGCACCACCCCGACGATGTTCTTGCCGATGTCGTGCACGTCACCCTTGACGGTGGCCAGCACGATTTTGCCGTTGCTGGAACCGCCGGACTTCTCCGCCTCGATGTAGGGTTGCAGGTAGGCCACCGCCCGCTTCATCACCCGGGCCGACTTCACCACCTGGGGCAGGAACATCTTGCCGGCGCCGAACAGATCGCCCACCACGTTCATGCCGTCCATCAGCGGCCCCTCGATGACGTGCAGCGGCTTCTCGGCCTGGGCGCGCGCCTCCTCGGTATCCTCCTCGATAAAGTCGGTGATCCCCTTGACCAGGGCGTGTTCGAGCCGCTTGCCCACCGGCCAGCTACGCCACTCCTGATCCCGCGGATCCTCCGCCTGGGCACCCGCGCCGCGATACTTCTCGGCGATGGCCAGCAGCGCCTCGGTGGCGTTGTCGTTGAGGTTCAGCACCACCGCCTCGACCTTCTCTTTGAGCTCGGCAGGGATGTCTTCGTAGATGGCAAGCTGGCCCGCGTTGACGATCCCCATGTCCATGCCGTTCCTGATGGCGTGGTAGAGGAAGACAGCGTGGATGGCTTCGCGCACCGGCTCGTTGCCACGGAAGGAGAAGGAGACGTTGGAGACGCCGCCGGAGATCATGGCGTGGGGCAGGTGTGTTTTGATGTCCTTCACCGCTTCGATGAAGTCCACCGCGTAGTTGTTGTGCTCGTCGATGCCGGTCGCCACCGCGAAGATGTTGGGGTCGAAGATGATGTCTTCCGGCGGGAAGCCGACGCGGTCCACCAGAATGCGGTAGGCGCGCTGGCAGATCTCGAACTTGCGGGCACGGGTATCAGCCTGGCCCACCTCGTCGAACGCCATGACGATGACGGCGGCGCCGTAGCGACGCAGCAGTTTCGCCTGCTCGATGAATTTGTCCTCCCCCTCCTTCATGGAGATGGAGTTGACCACCGGCTTGCCCTGCACGCACTTGAGGCCCGCCTCCAGCACCTCCCACTTGGAGGAGTCGATCATCACCGGCACCCGGGCGATGTCCGGTTCCCCGGCGATGAGGTTCAGGAAGCGCACCATGGCCGCCTCGGCGTCCAGCATCCCCTCATCCATGTTGATGTCGATGATCTGGGCGCCGTTTTCCACCTGCTGCTTGGCCACATCCAGGGCCTCGTCGTAGAGCCCTTCTTTTATCAAGCGCTTGAACTTGGCCGAGCCGGTGACGTTGGTCCGCTCACCCACGTTCACGAACATGGAGTCCGCCGTGATGATGAGAGGCTCCAGGCCCGACAACCGGCAGGCCACCGGCAGATCCGGCAGGGCGCGGGGCTTGATGCCCGCCACGGCGTCCGCCATGGCGCGGATGTGGGTCGGGGTGGTGCCGCAGCAGCCGCCCACTAGGTTGAGAAAGCCGCTTTGGGCCCACTCGCGGATATGCTCCGCCATCTCTACCGCGTCCAGATCGTACTCGCCAAACGCATTGGGCAGACCGGCGTTGGGGTGGGCGCTGACATGGGTCTCGCTGATGCGGGAGAGCTCCTCCACGTACTGGCGCAGCTCGTCCGGCCCCAGCGCACAGTTGAGGCCGAAGGAGACCGGTTTGACGTGGCGAAGGGAGTGGTAGAAGGCCTCGGTGGTCTGGCCCGAGAGGGTACGACCGGAGGCGTCCGTGATGGTGCCGGAGATCATCACCGGCAGGCTGTAACCCAGCTCCTCGAACACCAGGTCCACCGCGAAGGCGGCCGCCTTGGCGTTGAGGGTGTCGAAGATGGTCTCGATCAGGATGATGTCGGCACCGCCCTCGATGAGGGCATGGGTTGATTCGGTGTAGGCGGCCACCAGCTCGTCATAGGTGACGTTGCGCTTGCCCGGGTCGTTCACGTCCGGCGAGATGGAGGCGGTACGGTTGGTGGGACCCAGGACCCCCGCCACAAAGCGCGGCCTGGCCGGGTCCTTGGCTGTCCACTCGTCCGCCACGGCGCGGGCCAGGCGGGCCGCCTCCCGGTTTATCTCGGCCGAGAGCGCTTCCATCTCGTAGTCCGCCATGGCGATGCGGGTGGCGTTGAAGGTGTTGGTCTCGAGGATATCGGCCCCGGCGGCACAATACTGGTCGTGGATCTCGCGAATGACGGCGGGACGGCTCAACACCAGCAGGTCGTTGTTGCCCTTGATGTCGGTATGCCAGTCGGCAAACCGCTCCCCCCGATAGTCCGCCTCACCGAGTTTGTAACCCTGGATCATGGTGCCCATGGCCCCGTCGATAATCAGGATCCGCTCCTTGAGACAGGCTTCCAGCCTGGTTGTGACATCCGCTTTCTTGTTCGACTCTCTGCTCGACACCGCTCGTACCCCTTACATCCATGCAACTGCGTGATGCCCATCCTAGCAGCAATCAAATCAAATGGAAATCTAGCCGTCTATCTGTCCGTGATGACGATTAAATATAACCATAAATAGGTAATGAGCATGATCTAACCCGGGAGTACCCTATGCCCGTCCTCAAGAGGGATACGTGCTTGCTGTTTACCAAAGAGAAAAATAACTATGAGCGTCTACTACACACTCTGCTTCCTGGCAGCGTTGGCGATCTTCATCGCCTTTGCCAACCAGTATGTTGTGAAGATCCAGACCACCATCGCCATCACTGCGGGCTCCATGCTGATCTCCGCGCTGCTGGTGCTGTTTGGCAAACTGGGTTGGTTCAATCTGGAGCCTCTCGCCATCAAGACCATGGAGAGCATCGACTTCCAGAACTTCCTGTTGAAGGGGATCCTGGGCTTCCTGCTGTTCGCCGGCGGGCTTGGCATCAACCTCAAGGCGTTGCGTAGCCAGAAGTGGGAAATCACCATTCTGGCCATAGCCGCCACCCTGCTCTCCACCTTCCTCATCGGCTACGGCTTCTGGTTCATCGCCAAGCTGCTGGGCTGGGATGTGCCACTGGTCTACTGCATGTTGTTCGGTGCCCTGATCTCCCCCACCGACCCCATCGCCGTACTGGCCATCGTCAAAAAGATGAAGGCGCCACCCCAGATCGCCATCCAGATCGAGGGGGAATCCCTGTTCAACGACGGTGTCGGTCTGGTCATCTTCGCCACCGTGTTTGCCGTGGCCTTTGGCGGCGTGGAGCCCACCTTCGGCAGCGTGGCCGGTCTGTTCCTGCATGAGGCTCTCGGCGGCATCCTGTTCGGGGCCGTGCTGGGTCTCATCGCCCACGTGATGATCAGCGCCACCGACGACGGCTCCCTGGAGCTGCTGCTGACCCTCTGCATCCCGACCGCGGGCTTCGCCTTCGCCAACATGATCGGCGTCTCCGGCGCCCTGGCCATGGTGGTGACCGGCATCATGATCGGCAACTGGACCCGTCATTCCGGCTTCTCCGAGCAGAGCCAGCACCACCTGGATCACTTCTGGGAGTTGATGGATCAGTTCCTCAACGCCCTGCTGTTCCTGCTGATCGGTCTGGCACTGGTGCTGCTGGACCTCGACTGGCGCGACTGGATCCTGCTGGTCATCGCGGTGCCGCTCTGCCTGGCTGCACGCTTCATCAGCGTCTCCCTGCCCTATGTGGCGTTCCGCAAGTTCCGCAACTACAACACCTTCTCGGTGCGCATCCTCACCTGGGGCGGCCTGCGTGGCGGTCTGGCCATGGCCATGGCCCTGGCACTGCCATCCGGTGTCATGATGATCCCGGAGCACAACGTCGATCTGCGCCAGGTGATCCTGGTGATGACCTACTCGGTGGTGATGTTCTCCATCGTGGTACAGGGCATGACCATTACCCCCATGATCACCGCCGCCAAGAAGGCCTGCGGCGACGCCTGAGCCCGTCCCTGACCGGCAATGAAAAGGGCTCCCTCGGGAGCCCTTTTGCCGTCCCCGTGGCCGTGAAAAACAGGGAATGACTGGGTGAACGCACAAATAGTGTTTGCTTTTTACACATTTCGAGGAGAGAATGCGCGCCGGCTAGTTAATCAGCCCTGATTATGTTCGCAATGCTTCACCTCACGATGAATCCTGCCAGTACCCGCATAACCTTCTTCTGATTTACTCGCCTTGAGAACCGTTCAGGCTGTCTGCCTGCGTTGCCCGGCTCTCACGGTGCAGACCCGATCTGCCCACTCCCAAGTAGCATCATGCATCCGCATGGTCCTTGGCGCCTTCCTTGAAAGTGCAGACGCCCCTGAACCGGGCTGGGTATTCCTGCGCGCTCGTCCGCCATCGTGCTGACCGCGCCCATTGACCTGACATTTGCCAATACAAGGAGCAAACACTTAATTTATATAGAGAAATACCATGATGAAACACGTACAGATACGCAAACCCCTGCGTCGCAGCAAACCCATCAACCTGCCCGTGCAAGAGCACGACGACGATGCGTTCCTGATCCAGTTCAGCACCCGCTTCAGCGGCGGCTTCGCCATCTCCTGTGATGGTATCGCCGGCGAGTTCTCCATCGAAGAGCTCAACTGACTTTGCCTACCCAGGCAGCGCCCGATGCAGACAGGCCGCAACTCACGGCGGCCTCCTTGCCTGACGTCATAGTCTGCATGGCCCCGCTCCCAGAGCGGTGGCTAGACCCCGCAAGTCTCCTTGTCCGGCGCCTCCAGCAGCAGGCACTCCTCCTCGCCGGCCCCCAACCTGACCCGTTTGCCCTGACTCAGCCCCAGCTTGGCGAGTAACCGGACCGAGCGCTCATTGCCCGGAGTGACGATGGCGACCACCCGCTCGATGCCGAGCCGTTCGCGGCCATCTGCCATGGCCGCCCGCGCGGCCTCGATGGCATAGCCCAGGCCGCGCCAAGCGGGCAGGAAAGCATAGCCGATGTCTTCACAGGGCAGGGTATCGCGCTTGATCAGACCGCAGATGCCGAGCCTGGCCCCGTCTTCCCGCCGCACCACCAGATAGAGTCCGTGACCGTGGCGGGCATAGCTGACCGCAGGCCCCTGCTGGATGTAGTTTTCGGCATCCGCCAGGGTACGCACCCCGCGATCGCCGATGTAGCGGTGAAAATCACCATCGTTGAGCAGTTCGAGAATGAAGGGGGCATCGACAATGGTCAGTTCGCGCAGTTCCAGGCGCTCGGAGAGGATCATGACATGGGCTCGTTCGGCAGAGAGAGTGTCCAAGACTGCTCTCGCCCCGTCCCCTTGGCAAGACCCGGAGGATATTTTCGCCCCGGGAGCCGCGTCCCCGCTATACTGCCCACCCCATGGAACAGGCAGGAGAACGGCCATGACCGATACCCCCGAATTTTTTGATGAAGAGACACTGCTGGAGATGGTGGAGAACCAGCTCGCCGAGGGCCACCCCCTCCAGGTGAAAGCCACCCTGATGCGCCTGGTGATGAAGGGCACCCCGCGGGAAGAGGCGCTGCAATACATCGCCTGCGCCCTGGGCGCCGAACTCATGGCTATGGAGGCCGAACAGGGCCCCTTCAACCTCGTCCGTTACGGCGAGTTCCTCGACAGCCTGCCCGAGATGCCCTGGGCCGAATGACCCGGGCCGATTAGGCAAGCCCCGGCGCCAGCCATTATCATTACCGCCACCACCAATGACGGGAGTATGGGGATATGCGCTGGCAAGATCGCCGTGAGAGCAACAATGTGGAAGACCGACGCCAGCAAGGCGGCGGCAACGGGGGCGGCGGCCTGCCCATCGGTGGCAAGGGGCGTCTGATCCTGCTGGTGGTGGTCATGGTGGCGGGGTACTACGGCGTGGACCTCGGCCCCCTGCTGCAGGATCCGGCCCCGCAGAGCCAGCCCCAGCGTCAGAACTCGTCCCAGGCTGCAAACGATCCCCTCGCCCGCTTCACCTCGGTGATGCTCGCCTCCACGGAGGACGCCTGGGGTGAGATGTTCCAGCAAAGCGGCAACCACTATCAGGCCCCCAGACTGGTGCTCTATCGCGGTGCGACCCGCACCGGCTGCGGCCAGGGGCAGTCGGTGATGGGGCCCTTCTACTGTCCGGCCGACAGCACCGTCTACATCGATCTCTCCTTCTATCAGGACATGCGCGACAAGCTGGGGGCCGACGGCGACTTCGCCCAGGGCTATGTGATCGCCCATGAGGTGGGCCACCACGTGCAGAACCTGCTCGGTATCTCCACCAAGGTGCGCCAGCAGCAACAGGGGCTGAGCCAGGTCGCCCAGAACCGGTTGTCGGTCAAGCTCGAACTGCAGGCGGACTGCTTCGCCGGGGTCTGGGGCCACTACATGGAAAAAGAGCAGGTGCTGGAGCGCGGCGATCTGGAAGAGGCGCTCAACGCCGCCCAGGCCATCGGCGACGACAGGTTGCAGCAGCAGGGTCAGGGCCGGGTCGTTCCCGACAGCTTCACCCACGGCACCTCGGCCCAGCGCCTCACCTGGTTCAAACGCGGTTTTGACAGCGGCAAGCCCGCCAGTTGCGACACCTTCGCCGCCCGCTGAAGGGGGCAAACGCAAAGGGGCCGATTCCTCACGGAGCCGGCCCCTTTCCTTTCTCACCCGAGGGGGTCTTCCCTCATTCGGGATCCTCCGCCAGCAGATCGGTGAAGACGAAGCCGTCTCGCAGCACCGTTTCCCCCACCCGGATGGGCAAGGGATGCAGGAACATGGGGCCGTCCCAGGCCAGGGTGTGGAACTCCCCGTTCTCGCCGCAGGGATCCACCCCGGCGGGCAGGGCAGCCAGCAAGGCCGCGTCAAACTCATGTCCGCCGAGGGTGGCAGGCAGCTTGCCCGGATCCAGGGTACAGACCCTGGCCTTGAGCCCGGCGTCGATCATCGCCTGCGCCAGCTCGGTCGTGTCGCTGCCCCAGAGCGGGAAGAGCGGCGTGATGCCGGTCCCCGCCAGTTGCCGCTCCCGATAGGCGCGCACATCCTCAAGAAAGAGATCCCCGAACGCCATGTGGTAAATGTCCTTGGCCTGCACATCGGCGATGAAGCCCGTCATGATGCGCCCATACTCCTCGTTACTGCAGGGCCAGGGCAGGTCGATGGTGGTCAGCGGCAAGCCCACACACTCAGCCTGTGCCAGCAGCAACTGCTTGCGCACCCCGTGCATGGCCACCCGCTCGAACGCCTGGTTGAGGGTGGTGAACAGCCCCACCACCTCGATGGCCGGATCCTGGCGCAGGCGATGCAAGGCCCAGGCGCTGTCTTTTCCGCTGCTCCAGGAGAGCAGTACCTTTTTCTTCGTCATGATCTCTCCAGCTACTTGCAGCACCGTGCTGCAAGACAGTGTTGCGAATTGTGCGATTTACATTGCGGGACACAAAAGCATACCCTCGTGGGTGAGCGTATCCCCGCAGCACACCGGGGAGAATAACTAAAAAAACGATGGGAAACATAAGGATATGAGTAAAGTCAGCACATCGCACGACCACGGTCGCCCCCTCAATCGACAGGATTACAAGACCCTGAGCCTAGCGGCGCTGGGCGGCGCCCTCGAATTCTACGACTTCATCATCTTCGTCTTCTTCGCCGTGGTCATCGGCGAGCTCTTCTTCCCGGCCGACATTCCCGAGTGGCTGCGCCAGTTCCAGACCTTCGGCATCTTCGCCGCCGGCTACCTGGCCCGCCCCCTGGGGGGCATCATCATGGCCCACTTTGGCGATCTCATCGGCCGCAAGCGGATGTTCACCCTCAGCATCATCCTGATGGCCTTGCCGACCCTGCTGATCGGCCTGCTGCCCACCTACGCCGTGCTCGGCATCGCCGCCCCCCTGCTGTTGCTGCTGCTGCGGATCCTGCAAGGGGCCGCCATCGGCGGGGAAGTCCCCGGTGCCTGGGTCTTCGTGGCCGAGCACGTGCCCGCCCGCCGGGTCGGTGTCGCCTGCGGCACCCTCACCGCGGGGCTGACCGCCGGCATCCTGCTCGGCTCCCTGGTGGCGACCGCCATCAACCGTGGCATGAGCCCGGGGGATGTGAGCGACTGGGGCTGGCGTCTGGCCTTCGTGCTCGGCGGCGTGTTCGGCATCGTCGCCATGTACCTGCGCCGCTGGCTGCACGAAACCCCGGTCTTCGCCGAGATGCAGGCCAACAAGTCCCTGGCCGAGGAGCTGCCCCTCAAGACGGTGCTGCGTGAACACAAGGGCAGCGTCGTCGTCTCCATGCTGCTGACCTGGCTGCTCTCCGCCGGCATCGTGGTGGTGATCCTGATGACCCCGACTTATCTGCAGAAGGTCCACGGCATCAGTCCGGCCGATGCCCTGACCGCCAACTCCCTGGCCATCGTCGCCCTCACCCTGGGCTGCATCGTCTATGGCCGCCTGATCGATGCCATCGGCAGCGGCCCTACCTTCATCCTGGGCTCCCTGCTGCTGGCCGGCGCCACTTATACCTTCTACCACAGCCTGGCAGCCGGCACGGATCAGCTGGTGCCCCTCTACATGCTGGCGGGCTTTGCAGTGGGGATCGTCGGCGCCGTGCCCTACGTCATGGTCAATGCCTTCCCGCCGGTGGTGCGCTTCTCCGGGCTGTCGTTCTCCTACAACGTGGCCTACGCCATCTTCGGCGGCCTCACCCCCATGCTGGTCACCCTCTGGATGAAGGAGGACGTGCTGGCCCCCTCCCACTATGTGGTCAGCCTGGCCGCCCTCGGTTTCGTGCTCGGCATCTGGCTCTGGCTGCGCCAGCGCGGCCAACGCCAGGCAACCCCGCAGGCCGCCTGATCCTTCCCAAGCAAGCCCCGCACTGTCGGGGCTTGTTCTTTGCGGATATTATCGACCGGGTGGCGGTCCGCTGCGGACCTGCCAGCTCACCCCAATCCGTCCACCTGCCCGAGGTCCACTATGTTCTTCCAGGTCATCTTTCTCGCCTTGCTGGCCCTGCTGCCCATGGTCAACCCGCCCACCACGGCCACCCTGCTGCTGGGACTGAGCAAGGGCATGTCCCGCGAGCACATTCGCCGCCAGATCAACATGGCCGCCCTCTATCTGTTCGCCACCCTGTGCGTCAGCTTCTTCATCGGATCCTCCATCCTGGATCTGTTCGGGATCTCCATTCCCGGCCTGCGCCTGGCCGGTGGCCTCATTATCGCCTTCATCGGCTTTCGCATGCTGTTCCCCTCGCCAAACCAGTCTGCCGGGGTCGAGGCCAACCAGAATATCGCCTTCGTGCCCCTGACCATGCCCAGCATGTGCGGACCCGGCACCATGGCGCTGGTGATCAGCGGCGCGGCCCAGATCGCCGAGCTGCCGGCCGAGGCCGATCGCGTCGTCATCTATGCCGCCATGGTCACCGCCTTCGCCCTGATGAGCCTGATCAGCTGGGGTGTGCTCAAGCTGGCAGATCCCGTGTGCAAGATCCTGGGTGCCACCGGCATCGACGCCATGACACGCATCATGGGTTTCCTGCTGGTGTGCATGGGTATGCAGTTTTGCATCAACGGCGTCAAGGAGGTGGCGCAGGATCCCGTCTTCCATGGTCAGGTGATGGAACAACCCGCTGCCGCCTTGCCGTCCCATGCCGGATCCACCGCCTTCGATCATCTCGCCGTGCCGCGCAAGCCCTGATTGAAAACGGTGTCATTTTTCGTGCAAATCCCTCCTGATCTTGCGCCTGATCATATTGCCTTCATCTTGATGGGGTAGTCTGGTTTTTGTACAGGCAGGGTTCAGAAGGTTGCCGCTAGCGTGGCATGTGCTGAGCCCATTACTTGAGGAGATATGCAAATGGAAAAGATGCTGACCGAGATTGGAAGCTACAGCCTGTTTCATGAGTATCTGAATGTGGTCGGTGCCGCCAGCCCCGCGCTGACCCGGCTCAAGACAGGATGGGAGTTCAAGCGAAAGGATCGCCTGCTCGCCCAGATAAGGGTGGATGACCACGGCCACGCCCGCTTCTTCATCGACGCCCGCGCCATTTCGGTCAACTGACCCGAGCCCTTTCCCAGCCCCGGCGCCTGCTGGGGCTTTTTATTGCTTGCGCGTTCCAATAAAAACCCCGGCGCCGGGCCGGGGTTTACAAAGGTGTGTGACCTTACTGGGTGCCGCCCACGGTGAGCTGATCCAGCTTGAGGGTGGGCTGGCCGACGCCGACCGGCACGCTCTGCCCCTCCTTGCCGCAGACCCCGACCCCGCGATCCAGCGCGAGATCACGGCCCACCATGGAAACCTGGCTCATCGCCTCGGGGCCGTTGCCGATCAGGGTCGCCCCCTTGATGGGCGCGGTGATCTTGCCATCCTCGATGAGGTAGGCCTCGGAGGCAGAGAAGACGAACTTGCCGGAGGTGATGTCCACCTGGCCGCCACCGAAGTTGGGGGCGTAAATGCCCTTCTTCACCGAGGCGATGATCTCCGCCGGATCGTACTGACCCGCCAGCATGTAGGTGTTGGTCATGCGCGGCATCGGCAGGGCGGCGTAGGATTCGCGGCGGCCGTTGCCGGTGAGCGGTACCCCCATCAGGCGGGCATTCTGCTTGTCCTGCAGGTAACCCTTGAGAATGCCGTTCTCGATCAGCACGTTGTAACCGCCCGGCGTCCCCTCGTCGTCGATGGAGACGGAGCCGCGCCGACCCGGCAGGGTGCCGTCATCGACGATGGTGCAGTGTTTGGAAGCCACCTGCTCGCCGATGCGCCCGGCAAAGGCGGAGGAGCCCTTGCGGTTGAAGTCCCCTTCCAGACCGTGACCCACCGCCTCGTGCAGCAGCACACCGGGCCAGCCGGCACCGAGCACCACCGGCATGGTGCCGGCCGGGGCGTCGATGGCCTCCAGGTTGACCAGCGCCTGGCGTACCGCTTCGCGCACATAGCCAAACGCCCGGCTCTCGAGCCCGTCCAGCTCGAGGAAATGGTCGTAACCGAAGCGGCCACCGCCCCCCGCGCTGCCGCGCTCACGGCGATCCCCCTTCTCGGCGATGACGGTCACCGAGAGGCGCACCAGCGGACGCACGTCGGCGGCCAGGGTGCCATCGGTGGCGGCCACCAGGATCTCTTCATAGACCCCGCTGATGGAGGCCATCACCTGATTGATGGCGGGATCCAGGCTTCTGGCGAACTTGTCCATCTGCTCCAGCAGGGCAATTTTCTGCTGCTTGTCGAGGGTCTGCAGGGGATCCAGCGCCGGGTAGAGCAGGTTTGCTTCGGTGCGAGCCCATGCTTTTACCTTGCCCTGCGCACCGGCGGCGGCGATGCCGCGAGCGGCAGTCACCGACTGTTGCAGCGCCAGCAGGCTCAGCTCGTCCGAGTAGGCGAAACCGGTCTTCTCGCCGCTGACGGCGCGCACCCCCACCCCCTGATCGATGTTGTAGCTGCCATCCTTGACGATGCCGTCCTCCAGCATCCAGGACTCGTGCCAGCTGCGCTGGAAATAGAGGTCGCCGAACTCCACCTGATGGCTCATCAGGCTGCCGAGCAGCTGTTGCAGCCGCCCTTCGTCGAGATCGTTCGGGGCCAACAGGGAGGCACTAACCTGGCTCAATAGACTCAAATCTTTCTCTCCACTCTCATGCGAGATGTCGTAACGGTTAAATCCACGGCCGCGGGCTCACAACAGGCGGGCGTGTTGCAGCACCGGCATGGTGCGTTTCAATTCATCGACCAGGGCCCCATCCAGCGGCGCCAGCACAGTGCCCTGCCCCGACGCCCGACAGGCCAGCACCCGGCCCCAGGGGTCGATCACCATGCTGTGGCCCCAGGTCTGACGCCCTGTCTCGTGGGTGCCCCCCTGGTTGGCGGCCACCACGTAGCACTGGTTCTCGATGGCACGGGCCCGCAGCAGGGGCTCCCAGTGCGCCTCGCCGGTGACGGCGGTAAAGGCGGCAGGCACCAGCAGCACCCGGGCACCGGCCCGGGCCAACTGGCGGTACAGCTCGGGAAAGCGCAGATCATAACAGATAGAAAGGCCGAGGGGACCAAAGGGGGAGTCCACCAGCACAGGCTGATCACCCGGGCTGAAGGTCTCCGACTCCCGGTAGCGGCCGTGATTGTCCGCCACGTCCACGTCGAACAGGTGGATCTTGTGGTAATGCCCCTTGAGCTCGCCGTCGGGATTGAACACCAGGGTGCTGGTGTGGATGTGGTCGGCACCGGCGATGGCGGTGGGCATGGCCCCGGCCACCAGCCAGATGCCGTGGGATTTGGCCCAATCAGAGAGTTGCTGCTGGATTGGGCCATTTCCCAATGGCTCTGCCCCGTCCAGATACCCCTGCCGCTCGCCAAAGAGGGCGAAGTTTTCCGGCAGCAGCACCAGCAAGGGGCGCTCCCCGGGCAGACTCGCCAGCTCGGCGGCGATCCGCTCCCGGTTATCCTGCCAGGTACGACCCGAAATCAACTGCATGGCGGCTAGCCACATGACACGCTCCTTCTGTTGGGCGAGCCGGTGGCAGAAGGCCTCCTCGGCTCGCAGGGCAATATCCGCACTCTTCTGTTGGGCGAGCCGGTGACACAAGGCCTTCTCGGCTCGCGGGGCAATATCTGCACTATGAGGGGTTTGGCGGCCGGGGGAAAGTCCCCCAGCCCGGCGCTGGCCCTCAGCGCTGACCCGAGCCCTGGTGCTTGGGATCGAGCAGGAAGGGGGTGACCTCCTTGGCGGGCAGGCCGGGCGCCACCGCATCCACCGCATCCTTCTGGTGCTGGTTGAGCTTGATGCGGGCGCGATCCCGCCCCGCCTCCACCAGCCTGGGGGCGTCCAGCGGGCCGGAGACCCGAAAATCGATGCGGGTCACCACGTCCACCACGGGCTCCAGCAGCTTGGAGAGGGCCAGCACATAGAGCCCGGTGATGGGGGTCAGGGAGAAGGCCGCCACCACCGGCAGGGTGCCCCCCAGGTTGGGGGAGAAGCTCAGATCAAAGTCGAGCCGCCAGCGCACCAGATCCGCGATGCCCTTGCCCCGCAGGTTGCCCGCGGCGCCCTTCATGTAGAAGTCGTTGTTCTCCACCACCCCCTGATTGACCTTGGCGGAGGCGGACATGGACTCGAAATAGAAGCCCTTGTCGAAGACGTCGCGAAAATCGAGGCGCAGCTTGCGCATCAGGGAGTCGAGGCTCAGCAGGGAGAGCAGTCGGGCCCCCTTGTCGTTGACCTCCCGCAGGGTGCCTCCCTCCAGTTGGTAGTCGGCGCTGCCCGCCAGAGTCGGCAGGCTCAGGCGGTAGGGCACGTCACGCCAGTTCAGATCCAGCGCCAGCTTGCCCGGGGCATCCCCGATGGGCGAGGTGTAGCCGAGCCGCTTGAGCAGCAGCTCGCTGTTGCGGGTCTCGAGGTTCACCCTGGCACGGGTCTGCATCTGGCTGCCACGGGCCAGCCACTCGGCGCTGCCGCGCAGGGTGCTGCCCGCCAGGCGCATCTCCAGTCCCTTGAGATCCAGCCGGTTGGCCCCGGGCAGCAGCTCCCCCTTCACCTCACCCAGGGGCAGCTCGCCGAAGCGGCAATCCACGCAACTGAAGGTGAGCCAGGGAATGGCATTCATGATGGCCCTGTCCTGGCGCTCATCGGGATCCGGGCTGAGATCGGTCCCCTTGCCGGACCAGTAGATGCGGGCAAACTTGGCATCGATGGGGCGCCCATCGGCCACCGGCACCCGCACCACCCCCATCACGTCGGGGCTGTCGATCATCACCTCGGTGGCCTGGTTCACCGGCCCCAGGGTGAAGTGCACCGCCTTGAGACTGGCACTGCCGATGTCGGCACGGGCCAGCTGGCCATCCACCCACCACTCCTGGGGCAAGAAAGAGGGGCCCACCACCGCATTGTCACTCGGCGCCGAACCGGCCGGCAGCCACTGCTTGAAACGGGCCAGCCAGCCGGCCACGTCCGCCTGCTGCTGGTTGATGGCGAGCAGCATGGGCTTGTCCTGCATCACCCGCGCCCCGGGCTGGCCGATGTTGACCCGCACCCGGCTGAGATAGGGGACGCCGTCGCCGTACACCAGGCGGCTCTGCATGTCGATGTCCGCCCCCAGCACGGCGCGGATGTCGGCGCTGCCATCCCGCCCACGGGCCGTCACCTTGAGGGGCAGCCGGGTACCCGCCGCCTTGGTCAGGGGCACAGGCAGATCCAGCCCCATGCCCTGCAGGTTGGAGTCCAGCGCCAGCTGGAAGCTGAACGCCTTGTTCTCGGGCAGGGTCAGCCCCAGAGTACCGGACCAGTTGCTGCGCCCCTGGAGCATCTCGAGGGCCGGTATGTCCCGGCGCTGGCGGCGGCTGTCCCACTGCCCCTGGAACTTGAGATCGGCCTGATAGCCGTGGGGCAGTTGCCGCCCCTGATAATCCAGGGTCAGCGGCTGGTTCCACAGGCTGGCCTTGAGGTTGTGAATGCGAGTCTGCTCGTTGTCATACTCGAGCGTCCCTGCGACCCCGTCGAGGGGTAGATCCAGGGAGGCGATCCTCACCTTGTTGTCCTTGAAGCTGGCTTCCCCGCTGGCCTTGACCTCCCCCTCGCCATCCAGCGGTATGTCGAGCTTCACCGTGCCCTTCATGGGGCCGCGGATCTCCACCTCCCGCAGCGCCTGACCGACGGATCCCCCCAGCGGCGAGTCCTGCAAATAGTCGCTGATGGCCTTGCCCTCGCCCTCAACCCTGGCATCCACGTAGAGGTGAGCACCCGGATAGAGGTCCGGGATCCAGGCGTGCACCGAGTCGGAGCTGGCCTTGCCGAGCTGGGTGGCGCGGCTGTTCATGTCGAGGCTGGCGTTCTGGAACAGCAGATCGATCTGCAGGTCGGTCAGCGGCTGCCAACCCGGGAAAAACTCGTAGGTGGCCTGTTGCAGCGGCACCGCCACCTGGAAGACGCCCTTGCCGTTGTCGTAGGGGAAGTCACGGAATTCGCCGTACCAGAGCAAGTCTGCCCCCTTGGCCTTGCCCCCCTTGATGGCGCCGCTCAGGTAGCTCACCAGCCCCTCATCCATCACCGCCAGGGGGTAGTAGCGATCCGCATGGGCCGCGTTCTTGACGTCGATGCGCCCGGTCAGGGCGAGGAAGGGGTGCTCGAACAGCTCGAGGCGAAACCGGCTGGCGAGGCGCAGATCCGGGTTGTCCAGGGCAATGTCCTGGCCATAGAGCACCCAGCCTTGCGGCGCCCGCCACCAGTCGAGGGCCGCACTTAGGCTGTCCACCGGGATGGGTTCCTTGAAGTGGCGGGCCGGATCCACCTTGCCCTTGCCCAGGGTCAGGCGGGCACGCCCCCCGTTCGGGGTCAGCCAAAAGTCACCGTCCAGCTTTTGCAGGCCGGGCACATCATGCCAGGCCCGGGTCCCGAAGCCGCGCAGTTGCCCCTGCAAAGAGAGCCCCTGCCAGTCCCCGTCGGCTTGCAGGACCAGCTCCTGCAACTGGCCCCTTGGCCGGGTGCGCTTGAGGGTCTCGGTCAGCTCGGGATAGAGGCCGGAGACCAGCTGGCTCAGGTTGGCAATCTGGTCGAGATCGATGGCGGGCACATAACCCTGGATGCGTGAGCCGATGCGCTCGAGCTGCAGGCGGCTGTGCAGCCAGGTGGCGCCATCGAGCTTGAAGGTGACGTCGTGGCTGGCGAGCTGCCACGCCTCGCCGTCCCGGCGCAGCTGGATCTTGCCCCCCTGCAGGTCGAGGCGGTGCGGCTCCCCCTTGATCTCGTCTTTCCAGATCAGGTGGTTGTTGCCAAAGGCCAGCAGGGAGTTACCGAGCCTGCCCTTCTCGAACTCGCTCCAGAGCTGGAAGTCGAGCTGGCCGCTCACCGGCGGCGCGCCGGCGTGGATCCTGGCCAGCATGGGGCTGATGTCCAGCTCGCTGGCCCCCAGATAGAGCTGGCCCTTGAGACGGTCGAGCCGCACCTCGGGGGCATCCACATCGATGATGAGGTCCAGGGTGCTCTCCCCCACCCCGTTGATGAGATAGGCCTTGCCGACCCCCTGATGCCGCTTGCCGCGGTTCTGCCAGCGCAACTGGGCGATGTCGAGGGCGCGCACCTCCCCCAGTGCCGTGGTGAGGCTCAGGCGAGTGTCGTGAATGTCGAAGGTGGAGAGCTGGGTCAGCAGGAAGCGCAGCAGGGCCTCCTGCTGGTTCGCGCTCTTCCCGCTGACGGGGGTGGCGGGCTGGGTCATGTCCAGCGCGATGTTGCCGTCGCTCAGGATCAACTGGCCAAACACCGGTCTGAGTTCGTTGAGGGAGCGCCAGAAGTCGAGGTGGGCCCACACCTTGCCAAGGCGCAGGGAGAAACGCCCCGAATCGGGGGCGATGGCCAGTCCTTCCAGCCCGATGGCCGGGCCGCGGGGAGTCCACTCCAGCCCGACGTGATCCACGCTCACCTCGAGCTGACTCTCCCCGAGCAGGGTCCCTATCACAGCCGCCCGGTGCTGGTTGAGCAAAGGGCCGCCCAGTCGTACCACGCTGACCAGAACGGCCAGCAGCACGAAGAAGACTCCGAGGGCCAACCAGCCCCGACTCAGCCAGCGATAGACCAATTACATCATCACCACATCGAACTGTTCCTGCCCACAGAGGGGCTCGGAGACCACCCTGACCTGCTTGCCGATGAAGACTTCAAGCTCCGCCAGACTGTGGGACTCCTCCCCCCGCAGGTAATCGGCCACCGAGGGGGCCGCATAGACGGTGAACTGATCCGCGTCGTAGGCGCGGTTGACCCGGATGATCTCCCGCAGGATCTCGAAGCAGACCGACTCCACCGTCTTGACCCGGCCACGCCCCTTGCACTCGGGGCACTCGGCGCAGAGCACGTGCTCCAGGCTCTCCCGGGTGCGCTTGCGGGTCATCTCCACCAGCCCGAGCTGGGAGAAACCGTTGACGTTGGTCTTGGCCCTGTCCTTGGCCAGCGCCAGCTCCAGGCTGTGCAGCACCCGGCGACGGTGATCCTCGGACTGCATGTCGATGAAGTCGATGATGATGATGCCGCCGAGGTTGCGCAGGCGCAGGTGACGGGCGATGGCGGCAGTGGCCTCGACGTTGGTGTTGAAGATGGTCTCTTCCAGATTGCGATGGCCGACGAAGGCCCCGGTGTTGATGTCCACCGTGGTCATGGCTTCGGTCTGATCGATGATGAGGTAGCCGCCGGATTTCAGCTCCACCTTGCGCTCCAGGGCCCGCTGGATCTCGTTCTCCACGTCGTAGAGATCGAAGATCGGCGACTCGCCGGTGTAGTACTCCAGCTTGTTGGCCAGCTCGGGCACGTACTCCTCGGTGAAGCGCTTGAGCTGATCGAAGCTCTGGCGCGAGTCGACCCGGATCTTGTCGAGCTCGGCACCGACGAAGTCACGCACCACCCTGAATGCCAGGCTGGGATCCTCGTAGAGGATCTTGCAGGGGGGATACTTCTGCTTGCGCTCGAGGATCTTGCGCCACAGGCGCTTCAAGAAGGCGGCGTCCTGCTCCAGCTCCTGCTCCCCCACCCCTTCGGCGGCGGTGCGGATGATGTAGCCGCCCAGTTCGTCCACATAGCCGGCCACGGTGCGCTTGAGGCGCTCGCGCTCCGCCTCGGATTCGATGCGCTGGGAGACCCCCACGTGGGCACTGCCCGGCATGAAGACCAGATAACGGGATGGCAGGGTGATGTCGGTGGTGAGGCGGGCACCCTTGGTACCGAGCGGGTCTTTGACCACCTGTACCATGATGTCCTGCCCCTGGCGCACCAGTTCGGCGATGTTGCCGGCCTGGAACTGCTCCTTCTCCTTGATCGCCACGCACTCGGTATGGGGGACGATGTCGGAGGCGTGCAGGAAGGCGGCCTTGTCCATGCCGATGTCGACGAAGGCGGCCTGCATGCCGGGCAGCACGCGGCTGATCTTGCCCTTGTAGATGTTGCCCACGATGCCGCGCTTGGCCTGACGCTCCACATGCACTTCCTGCAGCAGACCGTTCTCGACCAGGGCGACCCGGGTTTCGGAGGGGGTGACGTTTACCAGCAGTTCTACCGACATAAGTTACCTTGCCTTTCTAGTTTTGAATTCTGGCACGACGAACAACGGGTAACTCAGCAGCGCACTGCTGACGAGAGGATTACCGGGTCTGCTCGAGGTGCTGCTTGATCAACAGGTCCGTCTCCAGCAGGGGCAGGCCGACCACGGCACTGTAGCTCCCCTCGAGGCGACTGACGAATTTGCCGGCAATGCCCTGGATAGCATAAGCGCCCGCCTTGTCGCACGGCTCGCCGGTGCGCCAGTAGGCTTCGATCTCGGCCTCGTCCAGCTTGCGAAACGCCACGTTGGTGGTAACCAGTCGCACATCGCACCGCTCCGGGGTGGCCAGGGCCACCGCCGTCATCACCTGGTGTACCCGCCCGGAGAGGGCTTCCAGCATGTCCTTGGCGTCCAGCAGGTCGGAGGGTTTCTCCAGCACCCGCTCCCCCAGCACCACTATGGTATCGGCCCCCAGCACAGGCAGCGCCGTGGGCGCCGCGGCCACACCGGCCATCGCCTTGTCGCGGGCCAGCCGGCAGACGTAATCCTGGGGCTTCTCACCGTCGTTGCGCAGCTCCGGCACATCTAGCTTGAGGACCTCGAAACGGTAGCCCAGGCGGGTCAGAAGCTCGTGCCGGCGGGGGGAGCCCGAAGCGAGATAGAGTTGCAGTTCGTTGTGCTTGTTCATACTTCACTCAATGAGACGATGCGCAGTTACAATGCGTTGTTTTTATTCACATTTACTTGATATTGAAGCGACGCCGCACCTTGCGCAAGACCATAAAAATCCAGGGCCATATTAACATCGTCGTCAACGTCGACCAAAAGTAGGCGAAGTTGAGGCTGGCCCGGCTGAACAGATGCTCCGCCCAGAACACGGTGATCTTCCCCACCAGGGAGAGCAGACCGATGATCAGCGCCTGCTGCCAGAGGGAGAAGTTGCGGATCTTCTGGAACTGGAAGGCCGCCAGGTAGGTGGTGATGGCCATGGCCATGGCCCGCACGCCGAGGGTGCTGCCGAGCAGCACGTCCAGCAGCAGGCCCGCCACCCAGGCGGTGCCGACGTTGGTCCGGTGCGGCAGCGCCAGCGCCCAGTAGATGAGCACCATGGCGAGCCAGTCCGGACGGAAGGGTTCGAATTGAAAGGGAAGCGGCAGGATGGAGAGGCACAGGGCCAGCAGGATCGAACACCAGATCCAGATCCTGCCGCTGGCGGGTTGCAGCATCAGCGCGTCGCCCCCGCCGCCGAGGTTGCCGTGGCCGCCGAGGCGCTCGCCGCAGGCTCAAGGGCATCCTTGTCGTGTACTTCCGGTTTCTTGTCGGTCCACAGCAGCAGCAGGTAGCGCAGACGATCCAGCGCCACCAGCGGCTTGGCCTCGATCTGGGCGAAGGGCTTGCCCTCCACGTAGTCGGAGCGGGTCACGGTCGCCACCGGATAACCTTCCGGGAAGCGGCCGCCCAGGCCCGAGGTGACCAGCAGATCGCCGACCTGGACGTCGGTGTTGCGGGGCAGGTTGCGCAGCTCCAGCTTGTCCAGCTCGCCGCTGCCGGAGGCGATGGCGCGCAAGTCGTTGCGCAGCACCCGCACCGGGATGCCGTGGCTGGAATCGGTGATGAGCAGGACGCGACTGGTGGTGGAGCCCACGTGGAGCACCTGACCGACCACCCCCTGATCGTTGATCACCGGCTGGCCGTTGTAGACGCCATCCAGCGCCCCCTTGTTGATCAGCACCTGATGGCTGAAGGGGTCGGAATCCACCGACAGCAGCTCGGCCACCATCTTGCGGGACTCCTTGTGTACCGGCGACCCCAGCAGCTCGCGCAGACGCTGGTTCTCGTGCTCCAGCTGATCCATCTTGAGCAGGCGCGAGCGCAGGGTGAACAGTTGCTGCTCCTGCTGCTTGGTCTGCTCGATGAGATCGGCGCGGGTCTGCACCTGGGTCGACATGGTGTCGAGCAGGGTGCCGGGGGCGTTGGCGATGTATTGCAGCGGGCTCACCAGGGAGCTCAGATAAACGCGGACATGGCTGAACACACCGAAGCGGGAATCCGCGACGATGGCAGCGACGGAGATGATGACGGCGAGAAACAACCGTAACTGAAGCGAAGGGCCTCTACCGAAGATGGGTTTCATGAGTCGTCAAAAAAGAGCCGGCGCTCGGCCGGCTTTGGGTCTTATTCGTAGTGGAACAGATCGCCACCGTGCATATCGATCAGCTCCAGCGCCTTGCCACCGCCACGGGCGACACAGGTGAGGGGATCTTCAGCCACGACGACCGGGATGCCGGTCTCTTCCATCAGCAGACGGTCGATGTCCTTGAGCAGGGCACCACCACCGGTCAGCACCATGCCGCGCTCGGAGATGTCGGACGCCAGCTCGGGCGGGGATTGCTCCAGGGCCACCATGACGGCGGAGACGATGCCGGAGAGCGGCTCTTGCAGCGCTTCCAGGATCTCGTTGGAGTTCAGGGTGAAGCTGCGGGGCACACCCTCGGCCAGGTTGCGACCGCGCACTTCGATCTCGCGCACCTCTTCGCCCGGATAGGCGGAGCCGATCTCGTGCTTGATGCGCTCGGCGGTGGCTTCCCCGATCAGGCTGCCGTAGTTGCGACGGACGTAGCTGATGATGGCTTCGTCGAACTTGTCGCCACCGATACGGACGGACTGGGAGTAGACCACGCCGTTCAGGGAGATGATGGCCACTTCGGTGGTACCGCCACCGATGTCCACCACCATGGAACCGGTCGCTTCGGAGACCGGCAGGCCGGCACCGATGGCGGCAGCCATGGGTTCATCGATCAGGTAAACCTCGCGGGCGCCGGCGCCCAGAGCGGATTCCTTGATGGCGCGACGTTCCACCTGGGTGGAGCCGCAGGGCACGCACACCAGCACGCGCGGGCTGGGGCGGAAATAGTTGTTGTCGTGAACCTGTTTGATGAAGTGCTGCAGCATCTTCTCGGTCACGTAGAAATCGGCGATCACGCCGTCTTTCATCGGGCGAATGGCGGAGATGTTACCCGGGGTACGACCCAGCATCTGCTTGGCGGCATGACCGACAGCAGCGACCGATTTGGCGTTCCCGCGCTCTTGGCGAATGGCGACAACTGAGGGTTCGTTAAGGACGATCCCTTGATCTTTTACATAGATCAGGGTGTTGGCAGTTCCCAAGTCGATCGACAGATCGTTGGAAAAGACGCCTCTGAGCTTTTTGAACATGGCTACGGGAAATCCTAAGAATTTGGAGGTGCAGAAAACCGGCTAACTTTACCAATGCCCACCCCAATGGGCAAGCGCTCAAACTGTCGCCAATCAATCAGGCGCGACAAAAATGCGAGTCATCACTCACCCGCTCAGGCCGACAAACACTACGAAACAAGGAGATAAGACGCCACTGTACAGCAATGCGTCTATCTCCCCGTGTCAGCCCGGATGTCAGGGCATCACTTCGCGGCGGTAAATAATTCTGTCATTGCCCCTATCCCGGCCAAAGATGGCCTCTCCCGCCTGAGTAAGTGGATCCGACAGCCAGAGTGGCCGTGATGGCTGTTTCGACAATTCCACCTTGTAGGGGATGCCAACAACTTTATTTGGTACTGGTACTAGCGCAGAGAAATGAAACAGGATCTCACCTTTGTTTGCCGTCGCTACACTGGCTGGCGCAGCCAGACCACTGAGCGTCAAAGTGCTACTGAAAGATTGCGGCGGCATGGTTCCTGGTACCTGACCCGTGACCTCATAAGAACCATTATTGAGACTGATCTTGTGCGTCGGATCCAATGGAACAAAACCTCCTTTGGCAAGAGATAGCTGTGTACAAACATCCGCTTGGTTGATTTTCCACGCCGCTCCTTCGAAATACTGCACCTGCAACGGCAGCATCAGAGGGGCGCTGGCGACCCCTTGTCTGGTGCTGGCCAGCACTCGGCCGTAACGCAGCTCCTGAGTTCCCAGCCGAATGGCGTTACAACCAACCCCTTGACATCCCCCCGCAACGCCGGGGTTCATATCAGCCCCTGTCAGTACCGTTTCCCCCCCGTCTTTGTCATCCATTCGCAGGCCGATATCAAGCAGGGAGAGCGGCTCTTCCGGGGCTGCCCCCCGATCAAATCGGGTATTATCCCGCTGATCCACCGTGGCAACGCCATCGATCCAGCTCAGAGAGGGAGACATGGAGAAGCGTGTTGAACGGTCCACCCCGTCGAGGGCATTGGCCGCGACCATCTGTGCAATTCCCTTGGCGAAGCCCTCTTTATAATTCTGCGTGGTTACTCCCTGATTGTTACGAGCCTTGATAATAAAACCACTTTGGAAGGGCTGGCTCATATAAGTAAAGATGTTACAGGCAGGTGTGATAAAGCCGCCGCTTAAGCTGTAATCCCAGGGCACGAAGCGCCCCACCGGCACACTGGTGGCGGCGGGAATGGTGGAACCGAAGTAGCCTGAGGTCGGCGGTGTCGCCGTCATCTGGAAGACTCCGACCTCGTTGAGCGACTGGGTGACGGCATTGAGGTTGTTGCTGGCCGTGATGGCATGGTCATAACTCAGCTTGCTGACCACCGCCTCGACCCCGGGCTTGGGGGCCACCAGCTGGCTGCCAAGCGCTATCTTGGCCAGTGTGAAGTTGGGGGTCGCCAGATTGCCGCTGCAAAAATCGCTGTCGTTATCGGCCTGCCAGGCCACGGCGCCGATATTCAGCTGGAAGTCATCGCCCGCCTTCTTGAACACCGGACAGCTGACATCCCCTGCCGTGCAGGCCCCTTGGGCAGGGGTGATGCAGAGCCCGACCGGGCGGCTGACGAAGAGATCCGAGCCCGTCATCACCAGACCCGCCGTGTCGCCGCTGCCATCGTGGCGGGCGTTGAGCCGCATCTGGCCCGCATCCGGGTAGCTGACCGTCAGGGTCGCCTCCCCTTTGGCATCGAAGCTCAGGTTGCTGAGGGTGGCCGCCCCCTGCGCGGTGGCGATGGCGCTGCCGTTGACCATCACCCTGCTGCCGAAGGTGTTGGTCGCCGGGCTGACGTAGTCGCTCCAGAAGCTGACGGCTTTGCTCACGTTGGCGAAGCTCGGCACGCACTGCTGGGTCACATTGTCTTTCCTGACCGCCTTGAGCTGCACCTGCTGGGGTCTGTTGGCCAGGGTGTCCAGCACGTCAAAGATGAAGCCGCTGTCGGCGAAGCTCAAGGTACAGGCGGCGGCGCTCAGTGCCCCGCTACCCGCCCGGCACAGGGTTCCATGGAGGAAGCCGGGGGTCGAACTTGAGACCCCGATGGTCACGGCACTGGCCGTATTATTACGCAGCTGGGCCGAGGTCGAGCCCCCGCTGAAGACCACCTGATTGCCACCGACCCAGCCATTGCTGCCAGAGCTGGGAGAGAGGCTCAGGGTAGCGCTGACCTGCTCGGTGACGAGCTGGGAACAACCCGCGTTGGCGCAGGCCTTGATGACCACGGTCTCGGGGTTGCAGGTGAGCGCCTGACCGGAATGGGAGAGTTCGAAGTGATCGAGCTGGCTTCCCCCCGAGCCGCCGCCGCAGGTGATATCGCCAAAATCGACTTTGTCGACCGCATCTTGTACAAACTGGAAGTTGTTGCTGCCGCCCAGATCGACGCTGCCGCCGGCGGCAACTGCCCCCCTCAGCTCCGAATTACCGGTCATCTTGACGTCGCCCGCTACATAGAGGATGCCATTGATACGGACCTGGCCCACCACGTTGAGCAAACCCTTGACATAGATCAGCAGGTTTTCCGGTGCACCACCCACGTTGAGCTGGGCATTGTTCAAGGTGAGTTCGTTGAAATAGAGCCGTGCCGTCACGCCGGTGGTAACCAGCGCAGCGTCATTTCCGAAGCTGCCTCGATTGAAGTCGTGATCGCCAGGCGCAAAGACGTTGCTGTTATTCGGTGCCCCCGTGCAGGTGGTCACCCCCTTCTTCTCCTCGCAGCTGAGATCGCCGAGCGGCGGCTCCAGTATGCCGGGTGGAGGGGTCATGATGACCCCCCCAGAGGGGGGATCGGTAAAGATGTTTTTGCAGGTGGACGATGGGAGCACTGCATCTCCCTTGTTGATCACGCTATTATCCCTGACTTCCAATGCTCTAGACGTGATCCGGCCAGTCAGGGTCGCTTGGTTGCTCAGGGTCACTTTGCCACCCGCATAGAGGTAACCAACAAAAGAGCCGCTCTGCATGGCGAAGTCGCCGTAGCTGACCCAGATCAGGTTCTGCTTGCCCCCCGCATTGAGCGAGAAATTGTTTTGCAAGGTAGGGGTATTCTTGACGAAGATCCGGGTCAACGCCTGATCCACACTCTGCAACTTGATGGTGGTGCTATCGAGGGAAAGCGTCTCGAAAAAGTGATCTCCCGGTCCCAGGGTCAGGGTGCCACCATTGCTCATGGTAAGGCTCTTGACCTGGTAACCGGGCTGGGCGGTCATCGTCAGCTGACAACCACTGCTGGTGACAGTGCGGTAGTCCTTCTGGCTCAACGCCGCGCTACCGTTGTTGGTACAGGCGAGATCCGTCGTGGAGCCATTGGTGGGGAAAGCATTGTTCCCTGTCAGGCTGAGCCCAGCAATATCCCGCCCCGTGACGGCGCAGACCTTGTAACCCCCTTGGCCATCGTCACAGTTCTTGGTGTTGTTTTGGTTAGCGCTGATGGAGCAAAACGCCAGCTTGTTGCCGCCGGTACCATTGATTTTTGGCTGATTAACTTCGCTCAACTGAGGATTGGGCACGTTAGTACAGGCCGCTGCCTCCACCCCATGATGCCCCTGCACCACGGCCGGGAAATAGGTGCTGGTATTGATGGCATCAAAGGCGCCACTCATACCGCTAAACAACCCCAACAGGCCGCAGAGGATAGCGCGGACCCAAGCCCGGGCCGTCGCAGACTCCCGAAGACTCAAGGGTGAACCGTCACCAGCACGCTTCTGTCTCAAGGTATGTCTCCATCAAAGGCTTCCGCTTCCACTGTTCGGCTAACAGCAAAATCCGGGTTCGGGCTGTTCAGATCCTGATCGCCGCAACGCCCTTCGCTGCGAAGCCGGTAGCCGGTCTGGGTGGTTCCGGCCGCACTTACGACCACAGTTGTGCAAAACAACCGTGCCTGGCAGTTAATCAGACCTGGATCCGGGGGGAAGGTAATTGGGGTAGGAGGGGGGTTAGTGGCAACACAGCGCAGCTCGCTTCCGCCACTCGCACTGGCATTCCAACTGCCATTGGGATAGAGCCGATAGAGCGCTATCTCCAGTCCGCTCTGGGCCGCCATCAGGGCCCGCACGCCACGCACCTCGACCGTATTCTTCTCGCCGCTGTCCACCAAAAAGCGGCCCATGGCCGCCGCCAGCAAGGCCATGATGACGATGACGAAGAGCGCTATCATGATGGCGCTGCCGCGCTGGGCCCGCCTACTGGTGGGGAGCGGCTTAAGGAACATTGAGCACCTCCAGCTTGTGGTTGAAGCTGACGCTCTCGCCGCGCTGCTCAAACACTAGCCGCAGCCCCACCTCGCTCGGGCTGAAGGCCGCGGGATCCCGATAGAAATAGGATTCGGTGGGCCGAATATGTTCTGCCATCAGGACGGGTGCGGATCCACTGTACCGCATCAAGGCACCTTGGGCGTCAATGCAATAACGCACCTGCTGGTTGGCAAAATAGATGCGTTTGGCGGGAGATTCCCCATCAAATACCCTATCCACCACTACAGTCCCTATCCCGTTCACTGCGTTCGGTGGCGGCACCTTCACAGCCGCCACACAGTCGCCATAGACGCATCCCGTTTCTAAGCCTCCATCTCCTGTGATGGGATACACAACGGCCCAATCTTTATAAGTAGGAAGTTCACTGGCGGATGAAGCCACCAGCGTTAGCTCGAGGCCTTCTGCAACGGGTTTATTGAGGCTCAGATAACGGCTGACGGTGGCAATGGGCCAGAAGCGCAGGCAGGCGCCTTGTCCCCCACTATTAGAAGCCTCCACTTGCACCGAGCCGGGCACCGCATCGCGCAACTCCCGATTTAGCCGCTCCATGGCGAAGCGAGCATCGCTCATCAGTTGCTCGCGGCGGCTGGCATCCCCGTAGATCTGGGTGCCGATGCCGATAAACTGGCTGGAGAAGGTCGCCATCACCCCGAGCAGCAGGATCACCATCACCAGTTCCACCAGGGTGAAGCCCCGCCCCCGCCCAGGTTGGGCGCAGGCTCGATGAGCGAAGCCTGATCGGACGCGGTAACGGGGTGTGGTCACAGCTGCGTCATCGAACGCGGCATCACGGGAGTGCGGCTGGTCCATCAGTAGTTCCCCCGATAGAGGGCAAACGCCAGCTCGCTCTCATCCGGCAGACGCACTGTCAGGGCGACGCGCTTGCCGATAGACTCGGCCCCTGGCCCGGTGCTGCCAAACAGGGTATCCGGGGTGACGGCGATCCTGATCTGATAGTGGCGATACTCCTGGTCGCTGACGCCCTCGGCATCCGTCTGGGTAAACAGGTTGGCGTCCACCCAGTGACCCCCGGTGTCGAAATCGTCCACGTCGTTGAAGAGGCATAGGGGCGGGTCTCGCCCCCCTCCGGGCCGTAGTCGGCGCTGGCGGTGCAGGGGGGATAGGTCATACCAATCGGATTAAACATTAGGTCAGTTTTATCCAATCTCGGCTACAAAGTGACATCACCCGCTCCACATCGGCAATAAAGTGCTTCCAGGCCGATGTGCAGGCATCAAGGATGTCGTCGTAATCCTTGAAGCTGCGATTAGCCAACACATGCTGACGAAGCCAGCTCC